>NZ_VOYW01000013.1:0-108572 GCF_013420085.1 Acinetobacter sp. YH12027 | reverse complement strand
ACAATAGCAAGAGTGAACCACCTGATCCCTTCCCGAACTCAGAAGTGAAACCTCTTAGCGCTGATGGTAGTGTGGGGTTACCCATGTGAGAGTAAGTCATCGCCAGCTCATTATTCGAAACACCCCCTGATATCTCAGGGGGTGTTTTTTTATGCGTGATGAAAAGGGAAGAAAAAAATAATAAGAAAAGCAGAAGAAAAAACAGGGAAATGATAGATATTTAAAAAGAATAAGGCCGATCAACAATAAACTCGTCTAGAACTCTTTTATATCATTTAAAATGTTTTGCTAATGAAAATGTGTAATAAATCAATATAATAAAATCGTTTGTCTCTTTAATAATATATAGGGTATTTAAGATGTTTTTAAAAAAATTATTAGCTACAGTTTTATTTGCATTTGTTTCTTTCAATACTACAGCCGGTGTGTATCAGGATAAACTAAGTGAATGTTTGGTAAATAAAATTTCAGCAAAAGAGAGTCAGAACTTAACAGCTTGGATTTATTTGGCATTTTCAGCACATCCAGAAATTTCTAAATATAGTAAAGTAACGCCAGTTGAGATACAAAAAATTGATAAAAATATGGCTATTCTATTTCAAGATTTATTTACTAAACGTTGTAATGCTGAAATCAAAGCTGTTACAGAAAATGAAGGAACAAATGCTCTAGGTAAAGCATTTGAACTATTGGGAAATCGTGCAGCTGAAAATCTGATGAAAAATCCAATTGTTGAAAAACGTATTGCATCATTTGCGCAATATTTTGATGAAGATAAAATGCGTCAATCTATGAAATAATTGAAGAGATTAGACCTAACAAAATTTATCCTCTTAAGCTTAGTTAGGTCTATATGGTTAAATAAAAGATTAAATTTTTAGAAATTATAAGGAACTTTTTAAATTATTTTGATGTTCTTTAACTTGTTTTGCATAACGTTTGCCTTGTTTTTTCATTTTTCGATTGGTGTTATAAGCAGTAGGTCCGACATTATAGTAGGCTAAAGCTTTTGGAATACTACCTGCCGCATTTTTATATTTAGTTAAAATAAATGACCCACAATTAATATTGGTTAATTCGTCATATAAATCCCCAGGGCATGTTGCTTGCCAATAACGTGGCATCACCTGAGTTAAACCGACTGCACCTGCAGGAGAACTGACATAAGGGCGGAAAGTTGATTCTTGGCGAATAACGGCAGCCAGTAGTAAAGGATCTAAGTTGTATTGATCAGCAGTTTGCACAATGTAGGGGGACACTCGATTTGCAGTTTCAGGATTGACTGAATAGGCCTTTTGTATCCCTGATGAAAGTTTAACAGCACGTTTCTCTACAGAGCCACCACCAAGTGATGAACATGCAGAAATCAGACTTACAGATATAATAACAGTTGAAAACTTTAAGCTGTGAGCGCTCAGGAGCGAAGTAAGACGAGTTGAAAGGCGAGTTTTATTCAGTACATTCTGCATTTATGTTCACTTTAAAATAATCGTGGCTAAGTGTAATTTCTAAAGCGATATTATGAACTGGAGACTTAGAGGTCAATATTTTCTTAAGATGGTCTGTACAGTGAAATTGTAAGAATTGATGGAAATGTACTCAAATTACATGATTTTTTAAGTGAAGAGAGAAAAAGATCGTGTTAATTGAATCAGTATTTCTCTCTTAACATGGTACTTATTAAGATTATGGGAACATTCAAATCCCGAGAACTTTAGTTATAAAAAACTAGAATATCCATTCATCAAATAACTGTATTTGATAAAGCTGTAAATCTTTCCAGTGAAATTTGTAGAATCTAATTTTATTTAAAGCGTTTTAAGCATCCAAATTTCGCATGCTTGGCTATGACCTGTATTGCCCTTGGGAGCTTGTAAGTGTTCAAATCCTACTTTTTCATAGAGTTTTACCGCTTGTCCAAGTGCATGTGTAGTTTCTAAATAACACGCTTTAAAATTATGATCTTTGGCGAATTGAAAACAAAGTTCTAAAATATCTTTGGCTAAGCCATGACCACGTAATTCAGGCATAAAATACATTTTTTGGATTTCTAAAATGCTTGAATCTCCAGCTAAAGGAGAAAGGCCGCCACCACCTAAAATTGTACCGTGTTGATTTTCAATAACCCAATATTGTGCATTTGCTTGCGCATAGACGTGATATAAATCATCTAAAATTGGATCTGCAACGGAAAATCCTGATTCAGGTGCTAATCCAAATTCTTTGGAAACTGTGCGAATGACATTGGCAATGCTTGCATTGTCTTCAGGTTGAAGTGGTCGGATCTGAAACATAATCATCGAAAAACAAAAAGATGGATTGTTTTATAGACTGATCCTATATAAAAATCCATCTTTAAGTTTCAAATTGCTCAAGCAAAGTAATTATTTTAATTCGCTTGAACTTTTACCCAGTTCACGTCGTGCAACGATTAATTGTTGAATTTGCTGTGTTCCTTCAAATATATCAAGGATTTTTGAATCACGTGCCCATTTTTCCAATAATTCATCTTCGTTATAACCAACTGCAGCTGCGAGCTCTACACATTTTAAGGTGATTTCATTACCTACACGGCCTGCTTTTGCTTTAGCGATGGATGCTTCACGTGAGTTAGGTTTTTTGTTGTCGGCCATCCATGCGGCTTTGAGCATGAGTAGACGCGCTGCTTCCCAGTCTGCTTCCATACGGTAGATTTGTGCAGCAATATTCGAGCTTTGTAAGATGGGTGTTGAATACTGCTCATCTAGTTCATCTTTGAAGATTTCTTTAATTCGCTCTAAAGATGCTTTTGCACAGCCTATAGCCATCGCAGCAACGAGTGGGCGAGTATTATCAAAAGTTTCCATAACCCCAGCAAAACCCTTTGCTACATCAATTTCAGCATTGCCTAATAAGTTTGCAGCAGGGACACGACAATCTACAAAACTAATGGCAGCAGTATCAGAAGCTTTAATACCCAATTTATGTTCTAGGCGTTCTACAGTCATTCCTGGTGTACCTTTTTCAACCACAAGGGATTTAATCGCTGCTCGACCTAATTTTTTATCTAGCGTTGCCCAAACCACCACGGAATCAGCACGCTCACCCGAGGTGACAAAGATTTTTTCCCCATTGAGAATGTATTCATCGCCATCTTTCGTCGCTGTTGTCCTAATTGCAGCAGAATCAGAGCCGCAATTGGGTTCTGTAATGGCCATAGCGGCCCAAGTTCCTTTTAAGCGCTCTAGTTGTTCATCATTGGCTACTGCTGCAATAGCCGAGTTTCCAAGCCCTTGTCGAGGCATGCTGAGCAACAGGCCTGTATCTCCATAGCACATCTCGATGATACTGAGGGCTGTCGACATATTGACACCGTTTTTATTTCCTGTGTCTGTGTCGCCACGTTTATTGACGGCGGCACCTGCATTCATGCCATCACCGCCATCATTCATACCGTCGACGAGGGAAGATAACATATCTAACTCTTTAGGATAGGCATGTTCGGCTTTGTCATATTTACGTGAAATAGGACGTAGAACATTTAAAGCGACTTCATGGGCTTGGTCGATCAGCAATTTAAATTTTTTCGGATTTTGTAAGTTCATGGACATCTCCTTGTTTTTATTTTGCTGAATTATGCATGTAAGCCAGATTGAAGAATCGCTGTGGCACGTAAGTCTCGATACCAACGTTCTACGGGATGTTCTTTGGTAAAGCCGTGACCACCTAATATTTGCACGCCATCGGTCCCAATTTTCATTGACTTTTCAGCACATAGCACGCGGGCTAAATAGGCTTCACGATGAAATGGCTTGCCGGCTTCGGCTAGACTTGCTGCGTTTAGGATGAGCATATGCATGGCATCAATTTCGATTGCCATATCTGCAATCATAAATGCCACACTTTGACGGTGCGAAATTGGCTCTCCAAAAGCTGTACGTTCGTTTGCATATTGAATGCAATATTTTTTGACTGCAGTTGCGGTGCCAACAGCCATGGCACACCACATTAAGTTGCCAAGATCGATAAATGAGGTGTAATTGAAATCTTGATCACCTAAGCGTTGGGCAGGGGTGTGAGTAAATTTTAAAGTTACCGTTTCAGTGGCTTTTAAACCCATAGCTGGTGTTTTTTTAGCGCTAATGCTCTGGTCGCGTTGCACAATAAAAACTTCAGGCTGTCCATTGAGTATGGCACTCACTAACAGCACATCTGCCTGTTCGCCTAGAAGGACTAAGGTTTTCTCCCCACTGATTTTATACTGCTGGCCATCAGCAATCGCGTGAGTTTTAAGTTGATAGGGATTAAATGCCGCTGTTGCCTCTTGAACCGCAAAGCTTGCACGTAGGGCTGAATCATCTGCAAATGCCGCTAAGTAGGTTGCTTGAACAGATTCGGAACCCCATTGGGTGATGGCGTTGATACAGCTAAATGTCGACAGTAAACCTGCTGTTAAACTAAAGTCACCTTCAGCCAATTGTTCCGCAATTAAGATATTGCTAATGATGTTTTTTTCTGCTGCAACGCCACCCAAATCTTCAGGTAAGGCATAATAATTTAGACCTAGATCTTGGATATGTTGCGATAACGCTTCAGGAAATTTTTCCTCTTGATCGGCTTGATGAGCAAGTGGATACAAAACTTCTGTGGCAAACTGCTGCATCGCATCAGCAGTCATTTGCTGTTCTTCAGTCAGGTTTAAATCAAATAATGATTTTTGTTGATTTGGCAAACGTTGCTTATGCACATCTTTGTTGGTCTGAAATACTTTTTGCGTCTGGCTCAGGGTTTTAAAACCAGCTTTTGAGCTTTGATACAAAGATTTTTCAACAAATTTGCGCAGTTTAAACTGATCGAGTACATCACTTCCGGCAATTTTTGTTAAAAGTGAGAGTCCAAATCCTTGTGCCTTGTTTACCATATTGGTCATTGTTGTTTTCCATTTGCGTTGTTCTTATTTAATGCTGACATGCCAAAGATAGAAAAACCATGTCATAAATGACATGCATGATTGTCAAAGATAAACGGCGAGATTAGGTGGGATTTGATAGCTAAATGATTAATTAAGAATAGAAAAGTAAAAAGGCTTAAAAGGATTGTTATTTTGAAATTGACTTGGCTGACATTTGAGTCAGCCAAGTCTTAAGGTGTGCATTGAGTGTTTATTGATATTTTTGAATCATACGACGAACATTGGTTTTCGCTTCAATGACAGTCATAAAGGTATATGCACCGATAAATTTACGGCTAATAAACATAAACTCTTTCGGTGGAACTGAGAAGTAGCGAGATGCCATCGATTTTGAAGCTTGTTGCATTACACGGCTATGTAATTGGCTTTTTTTCCAGTCATAGCGTTGTTGTTCGTCCATAACACCAGCAGGGATGTTTGGGTTATTTTCAGTGCTACTAAATGCCTCTGTCGCTAACAAAAAGACTTTAGCCATATCAGGTTTAATACTTTGTGGAATACCATCAAAGAACTCATAACCTGTCATCGCTTTGACCATTTGCTCAGAGCTGTGATGGTAACCCGCGGTAATCAAATTACGCGCAACGCCTAATAGATGCTCATCGAACTGACGGATCGCACCAAAGTCGAGGAGTACAATTTTATCTGGCACATCCGCACCATTGCCTAAACGGACCAAATAGTTTCCGAAGTTAGGGTCGGTTTGCATTTCACCCCATTCAAAAATTTCGCGTACGGCAATTTCAAGTGATGCTTCACCTAAGGCGTTACGGCGCTCTTGAGGAAGTGACAGCATTACTGGGCTGTTAATCGGTACACCACGTTCAAAGGTCATACACAGTACTTGAGGTGTTGAATAACCTTCAATGATTTGCGGCACGATATAGCGTGGGTCTTCTTTTAAGCGTGCTGCAAAACGGCGAGTGGTATCTGCTTCGATTTTATAATTTACTTCACGATGCATCATTTCACGAACTTCATCAAACCACTGATCAAATTCACGGGTTTGGGGCACCATTCGTGTTAGTTTGAGCATGTTTTTGAATAGATTCATATCTGAATCGATTGCATCTGCAACACCTGGATACTGGATTTTTAATACCAGTTCTAAGCCATCAGATTTACGTTTTGCACGGTGAACCTGTGCCAAAGATGCTGTACCAAGTGGCTCATGATCAATCACGAGATCATCAAGCTTTGAACCAAGTTGATTTTGTAATTGGACTTTGATGGCTGGCCATGCCAATGCAACTGTTTGATTGTTCAGGGTGTTGAGGGCTTGGGTGATTTCTTCAGGCAGAAAATGTTCACCATACAATGCCATCATTTGCCCAATTTTTACAATTGAACCTTTTAATTTACCAATTTCTGCGACGAGATATTCAGCCTGATCTTTCATGGCTTTTTTACGCTTTTTCTCTTTTTCTTCTTCACTCGAAAAAATAGAAGTGGCGTTTGATGCTGCCCAACGAGTTCCCGCAAGTAGCGATGCCTTTGCGATAGATAAGCGTCGATCCATAGAAGACGTTTTCAAGTGTTTGAGCTTATCGTTCTGATCTGACATGTAAATTAAATCCTTTAATCAGCAATTCGCAGAAAAATACATTGTAGCTAATTTTAACGTTTCTTAACGTATTAAAATAGTTCAACTTACTGAATATGCAGTAAGCATTTGCAAACTTAAGCAAGATGCCACGTAGACAGGCACATTGGAAAAGAAAACTATAAACGATATTTGATTTTTACCGTATCGTTTTGCATCAATGCGGCTTTATGTTCTTCAATATGTTGATGAATAAGATGTTGGACAGATTCGTCTTTAAATCCGGCAGCATAACCTTTGACAATAATAATGCTCGGTAAGCTAAAAAATAGGGTACGTGCGTTTTCTAGACTCGCATCAGGGAAAACTTGATGTTCGATCAGCAGTTGCTGAAAAAATGCCTTTTCAGTTTGCACGTTTAAAGACTGAGTGTCTTCCCAATAGCTTTGACGCATAGCCATGAGGTTATTGTGCTTATAGCTCATTGGAGCTCCGCATTTAAAATTTAACTGTTTGTATGGGGATGATTTTAAGAAAATAAAGCTTAGGATCAAGTACAAATTGCTAAACAATTGAGCTTGAATTGGTTTTTATTCGTAATTTTCATCTAATTAGATTTTATAGAATGCTGAAAGGCATAAAGTACACATTTCATTTCAGCGAATGTATCAGACCTCATATATACGGTTATGAAATGCTTTCAAGCGGTGAATAATGCCGTATTTTTATTATAAATAGCATTAAAACAAGGTATCATAGGGTGTTTAAAAAATTATGAACTGGAGACGCCTTAAGTGGATCGACCGACTATTAGCCCTGAACATTTACAGGAAGCAGCTGAAAACCTATCTACAATTCGTGATTATATCCGCTTTGGGGTAACAGCTTTACGTCAATATGATGCCCACTTAGGACAAGGTACAGAAGACTATTTTGCTGAAAGCTCAGCATTGGTTTTACAAACGTTATCTCTAGATTGGAATGCAGATGCGGAAATCTTAGATGCGAAATTATTGCCAAGTGAAGTTGCAGAATTTTTAGCATTGTTAGAACGTCGTATTAATGAAAAAGTTCCGACGTCTTATTTACTTAACTTGTCGTATTTCTTTGGTAAGCCATTTTATGTCGATGAACGTGTACTGATTCCACGTTCTCCAATTGCAGAATTGATTGAAAACCGTTTTGCGCCGTATTGCTTAGGTGAAAATGGCGAAATGGGTGCTGCGGTTAATAACCTACCTGAAAATGCCAATCCAAAAACTCCTCAGCGCATTTTAGATATGTGTACGGGTTCGGGTTGTATCGCGATTGCCTTAGCTTATGCATTCCCAGACGCTGAAGTTGATGCAACAGATTTATCTAAAGATGCACTTGAAGTGGCACAAATTAACTGTGAACACCACAATAAACAATATCAAGTGGCATTACTCGAGTCTGATTTATTCGCCAAAATTCCAGCAGAAAATCAATATGATTTAATCGTGTCGAATCCACCGTATGTGGATGCTGAAGACATGGCAGATTTACCAGAAGAATTCCACCATGAACCTGAAATGGCGCTTGCTGCGGGTCAAGATGGTTTGGATCTTGTACGTAAAATGTTGGCACAAGCTGCAGATTACCTGACTGAAGATGGCTTAATTGTGATCGAAGTGGGTAACTCAGAATGGGCAATGCGTCAAAACTTCAATACCGTTGATTTTTATTGGTTACAGTTCCAAAAAGGCGGTACAGGTATCTTTGCATTGACTGCTGCTCAATGCCGCGAATACCGAGATTTATTCATTCAATCTGTTCAAGCATAAGGAGTCGTTTGACATGGCAGGTAATAGTATAGGGCAACTCTTCCGTGTAACGACTTGTGGTGAATCTCATGGCGTTGGTCTGATGGCCATTGTCGATGGGGTTCCACCGGGTATTGAACTGACTGAAGCCGATTTGCAAAAGGATCTGGATCGTCGTAAGCCGGGCACATCTAAGTTTGCGACTCAGCGTAAAGAACCCGATGAAGTTGAAATTATTTCAGGCGTATTTGAAGGCAAAACGACCGGTACATCGATTGGTCTATTGATCCGTAACACAGATCAAAAATCAAAAGATTATGGCAACATCGCGCAAACCTTCCGTCCGGGTCATGCAGACTATACGTATACACATAAGTATGGTTTCCGTGATTATCGTGGTGGTGGTCGCTCGAGTGCTCGTGAAACTGCGATGCGTGTTGCTGCGGGTGCTATTGCTAAAAAATACTTGTTTGAGAAATTTGGCATCGAAATTCGTGGTCATGTAACCCAAATTGGTACCGAAAAAGCAGAGAAATTGGACTGGACTGAAGTTCCGAATAACCCATTTTTCTGTGGTGATGCAGATGCCGTCCCACGTTTTGAAGCTCTCGTAACGTCACTTCGTGAACAAGGAACGAGCTGTGGCGCCAAACTGGAAATTATTGCGACACAAGTTCCAGTTGGTTGGGGCGAGCCTGTATTTGATCGTTTAGATGCAGATATTGCACATGCTATGATGTCCATCAACGCTGTAAAAGGTGTTGAAATTGGTGATGGCTTTGGCGTTGCTGAGCAGTTTGGTCATGAAACCCGTGATGAATTAACTACGGATGGTTTCTTGGCAAACCATGCTGGCGGCATTTTGGGTGGTATTTCGAGTGGTCAGGACATTCGTGTTGCGATCGCCTTGAAACCAACAGCTTCCATTACTACGCCGGGTAAAACCATTACGATTAATCGTGAAGATACAGATGTGTTGACCAAAGGTCGCCATGATCCTTGTGTCGGTGTTCGTGCGACACCAATTGCAGAGGCGATGTTGGCAATTGTGCTCATGGATCACTTCATGCGTAACCGTGCACAAAATGCGGATGTAGTCGCACCATTTGCCCCAATTGAACCCAAGTGAGGAAACAAAGCGCTGCTTTGTTCCGAACGCGGTTGGTGAGTAGCGTTAGCGAGTCACAGTAGATAAATAACAAAGCGTTGCTTTGTTCCGAACGCGGTTAGTGAATAGCGTTAGCGAGTCACAGTGGATAAATAACAAAGCGTTGCTTTGTTCCGAACGCGGTTAGTGAATAGCTTTAGCAAGTCACAGTGTATAAATAACAAAGCGTTGCTTTGTTCCGAACGCGGTTGGTGAGTCGCGTTTAGCGAGTCACAGTGGATAAATAACAAAGCGCTGCTTTGTTCCGAACGCGGTTGGTGAATAGCTTTAGCAAGTCACACTGATGAGAAAATTGCATAAAAAAACCAGACAATTGTCTGGTTTTTTTATTTCGGTAAACTAGGCCTATGAAAATAAATAGCAAAAAAATATGAATATACGAAATGCTTTACTTGGTGATATTCAGCAGCTTGAAAGCTTAATGAATACAGCCTATCGGGAAAATCATCCCAAGAGTTGGACGACAGAACATCATATTGTTCGAGGAAATCGAATAAATGTGTCTCAACTCAGTCAACTCTTACAAAAAAGGGATTTTCATTTATATGTGATTGAGTCGGTACATGCGCAGATCATGGGGTGTATTGGTATTCAAATGCAGGGGAAGAGCTGTGAAATTGGTCATTTTGCAATTCATCCAAATGAGCAAGCTCAGGGCTTAGGAAAAAAATTATTGCAATTTGCAGAACAGCAAGCGATGTTGATTGAACCCAATGTTGAAGAATTTGTGATGTATGTGATTGATCGGCGTTTAGAATTAATAAAATATTATCAACGACGTGGCTATAAGCTTACAGATGAAAATCAAGCCTATCCTCTTCATCTAGAGGTAGGTCAACCGATTTGTGAACTGACAATTAAACAATTAATTAAACGAATAAAATAAAGACCATGTGATGCATTTGATCAATTTATAAAGCGAGATGAATAAAAAATCCCCAAAAAACATACACTAACTTTTGGGATTTTGATTTTAGACTATTTGGGCTTAAGAGTAAGCACGTAAAAATAGACGATAGGCATCTGAAGATTTTTGGTTTTTTAGCATATAGTGTGCGATTTCACCTTGGTTGGTATTCATAATCACAGCAATATTTTTTGCGTCCCGAAATTTTTTAAGTACAGCATCTGGGATCATCACGGTATTAGAAGAATCAATCACATTTGAATTATCTAAGCGACGATAATTTGTTTGACCTATTGCAGGATAAGACAATACTTTGCCGTCGATCACAAAAGATATTTCATTCATATCAAGCTGCTGTTGATCATAAGAATGCAGTGAAAGTGCATACTCACCTTTATTCTTTTGCTAATCAATTGCAAGTTCAGGACATTTTTGTCCAGTTTCACACAGTAATTGACCTCGAGTAATGGTTCGTTGGATTACGTTACTGTTTTCAACGGTATTCACACCATTCAGCTTTAATGTTTTGGTTTCAGGTTTATTTTTAGGTACGGTAATACAACCTGTGAGTAGTAGGAGTGTAAATCCTAGAACTAAATAATTTTTCATGTGTTTTTCCATGTTAGCGTTATTTTTATAAGCAATATTTATTTTGGCGCATATTCACACAGAAAAAACAAAAAAGTAAAATACATCACACTTTTCTAGTTTTGTTTGAGCACTGCTTTGATATAAGTGGTCGATATTCAAATAAAAAATATTATTAAGTGATGTAAATCTTATTTCATTGAAATTTAGATAACTTAAGTAAGATCTGTGATTTTGCGCTATCAATCTGCTCGGGATTGGTTTGTCGAGACAATTGGTCACGTGGTTTTTCGCCTAAAAAATATTTGATCCGTTCAGCATTCGCACCCGATGGATGGGGAAGTCCTGCTAAAATCTGCTGATCATTTAAATAGCCTAAGCTGCTTACATAATTTAAAACCTCATCTACACCTTTGCCTAGCGGAATATAAATTGCGTTCGGAAGCTGTTGAATCATAGGAATAAAATAATCATCAATATGTTGTTTTAATAATTCATTTTTCAACATTGCGGGCGTTGAGCCTGCATAATTTTTTCCATTGACCAAAATACATTGCTGTAAAACCGAACACATTTGCACCATATCTTGATGATTGCTAAATAGCTCTGCAGTGGTCTGTATGCCTAATTGATTCTGTAATCCAATATGATCTAGCAGTTGAGTTAAATTTTTACGAATAGGACCACTAAAAGCACCACTATTCTTGGCAAGTTTAAGTATGTTTTCCTCAGATAATTGCTGCTCTACGCCGTCCTTCGCTGCAATTAATGCATTACGCCATTGTTGTTGGCCTGGGCAGATGCCGACGATGACCACTTTTGCATCATGATTTATGGCCTCGAATGGTGCATAAAAACTTTGAATAGGTCCCAGAGTCTTAAGTAGGAGTAAATCACTTTGGGTTAATTCTTCAATAGAATGTGTTTGGATCACAGATGCAAAGCGAGAGAAAAGCATAGACTTGGACATAAAACTTCAATCTTTCTAGATGTAAATTTCATTTAATATTTTAAAGATGAAGTATTTAGGTGTAGAAAAAATTGAGTCGAAATACTTAGCCTAACAACTTAAATCGATATAAAAATAATATTTAACAATATTGACCCAAATAGGACTTGAGATTTGGTACAAATATTGCTCATATCTAACTAAGGCAATACCAAGATGAATGCCGAATAAAAACGAATGGATGATTGCAGGAGAGAAGCACAGATTGTGCTCGCCGAAGGAACAAGTTCCCCCAGGAAACTCTCAGGCAAAAGGACTGTAATCATATAAAAAATCTGGAGAGAAGTAGGCTAGACCTACTCACCGAAGGGGAAGGTTCACATTGCTTCGCAAGGAACCAAAGCTCTCAGGTACCAATGACAGATGGGGCGAGCATAGGAAATGTAATTTCCAAGGAGCCTATATGTGTCATATTGTTGTGATTGGTGCAGGTATTACTGGGGTAACGACAGCTTACGAACTCGGATTACTCGGTTATCGTGTCACTGTGGTCGATAAACATCTTTATCCTGCGATGGAAACGTCGTTTGCCAATGGTGGACAATTATCAGCGTGTAATGCTGAAGTCTGGAACCAAAAAGCAACGGTGGTGAAAGGCATTAAATGGATGTCACAAAAAACCGCGCCATTATTATTAAATCCAAGTTTTAATCTACACAAATATTCATGGCTCTTTGAGTTTATGGGACATATTAAAGATTATCGTGAAAATACTCACGAGACCGTCCGTCTCGCATTGATGGCACGTCAGCGTTTATTTGAAATTGCTGAGCATGAAAACTTGCAGTTTGATTTAGAAAAACGCGGCATTTTACATTTCTTTCATAATCAACATGATTATGAGGTGGCGACTCAAGTTAATAATATGCTCTGTGAGGGTGGCTTAGAGCGTCATCCTGTGACATTAGCTGAAATCCGTGATATTGAGCCTAGTCTGACAGGTGAATACTATGGTGGTTTTTATTGCCCAGGGGATGCCACGGGCGACATCCACAAATTTACCACGCAGCTTGCTAAAGCAACAGAGCGCTTTGATGTGAAATATATGTGGGGTTTTGAGGTGACTGACTTTGAACATCATGCAAAAGGTGTCAATGTTCAGTTAAAAGCCAGTGATGAAAATATGGAACATCCTGATGCTGATACCATACTTGAAGCAGATGCTGTGGTGGTCTGTGGTGGTGTAGGTAGTTATGAACTTGCACATAAACTCGGTGACCGCGTAAATGTCTATCCAGTCAAAGGATATTCAATCACCATTAATTTAAATGATGAACAAAGTCAGGCCAATGCGCCTTGGGTAAGTCTGTTGGATGAAAGTGCCAAAATTGTGACTTCACGCTTAGGTGCAAATCGACTCCGTGTTGCAGGTACGGCAGAGTTTAATGGCTATAACCGAGATATTCGTGCCGATCGCATTCAGCCTTTAATTGATTGGTCGAATCGCAACTTTAATCTATCAACAGAACATGTGGTGCCGTGGGCGGGTTTACGACCAATGATGCCCAATATGATGCCAGTAGTGCATGCAGGTAAGCGAGATCATATTTTCTATAATACAGGGCATGGTCACCTTGGATGGACTTTATCTGCGGCAACAGCTGCAATGATCAGCCAGCAAGTGCAGCAAACACATCCGATTTAACTGACATATTGTAGACATCAAAAAAGCCTCAATGTTGAGGCTTTTTTGTATTTTTCTAAGTCATTCGAATTTGATCTTAATCATATAAACGATAAATCCCTGCAAAACGTTCACAGCCTTTTTGTTCGGTTTTTACTGAGAGTAAGGCCTTACTGTAATTGAACTGATATTTGCAGTCGTGTTCATTATCGGTGATTTGATTTTTTTGTTCGGGTGTTGTGTAAGCTAAAAATGGAATGGTTTGTGTTTCAACTCGATTGTTCGGATTACGATAGGCAATGCCTTCGATTTTGATGCTGTCTTTGCCCAGTTGATGCACTTTTAAATGTACAGGTGATGTCGCAAAATGGCCATTTTCAAATTTAAGATAATGCTGCGTTAAACTTTGGTTCATTGAGGTATAAATATTCAAATCTTCATAGCGAAGCTCGAATTGTTGTTTAAAACACTCCAAGTTTTTGCATTGCTGAACTCGGCTGTACCATAATTTTTGCGTATCTATCAGCAAGCGTATTGGGGCATCGGTAATCAACTGCGCTGTTAAAAAAAGCCCATCTAGCTTTTCACGTTGTTCTTCAAAACCGTTAGAACAGTAATTTTTTTTTGCATGAGTATTGGCATGATCACAGTCTATCTTTTCTGCATGCGTAAACGTCGCTAGGCCAGAACCTATTAGCAGAACCAGTCCGAATTTTTTGATGATATTTATTTCAGTTTTCAACAGCATGATCGCTTATACTTTCACTATGTTGCGCTTGCCCACACTATAGCGAAATAGAAAGCGTGAATACAAGATTTCAATCATTATTTTCTCAAGGAACTCAAGCATGATAGCTCAAATTCGTATCGGTCAGGGCATGGATGTGCATGCATTTGAAGAAGGTGATTTTGTAACGCTTGCTGGTGTTCAAATTCCACACACACATGGACTCAAAGCACATTCAGATGGTGATGTGGTATTGCATGCGCTTTGTGATGCATTATTAGGAGCTTTGGCACTTGGAGATATTGGTCAGCATTTTCCAGATACAGATCCAAAATTTAAAGGTGCCGATAGTCGAGTACTTTTAAAACACGTCTACCAAATGATTTTAGATCGTGGATATGTACTTAATAATGCTGATATTACCGTGGCTTGTGAGCGCCCTAAACTAGCAAAACATAATTTAGAAATGCGTCAAAGTATCGCAAATGTTATGGATGTTGAAGTTACACAAATTAGCATCAAAGCGACCACCACCGAAAAATTAGGGTTTACTGGTCGCCAAGAAGGAATTCTTTCTACCGCAACTGTACTGATTTCTCACGCAAAATGATCTGGATGGATCAGCGCATGTTGTAAATCTTGAGTTGCTTTACGGCCTTGAAGTTGTAAGGCAACCGCATGGATTAAACCTGTCCATGTTTCATTAGGTTCCCAAATTTGATGCATAAATTCTTGAGCCTTTGGCATATCAACATCCATATAGTATTGACGATATAAATACATCAAACTGCTGACACGGAAGTTTTTCGCACAGTGTAGCCAAACCGTTTGACCTTGAACCAAATGGTCAATCATATCAAGTACTAATAGGCATTGATCATCTGAAGGGGTATCCCAAGAGATTGGAACTTGGATATAGTTCAGGCCTAGATCTAGGCAAATGCGGTCTTCATGCTCGATATGATTGGATGCATCAGTCAATGCTAAATTGATAACTGTTGAAACACCATATTCTTTGATCGTTTGAAGCTCAGAAGGAGATGGTTGTCCTGACGTTAATAAGTGTTCATGTATATATTGGAAGTTTTCAATGTGACTTAACGCATTTTCGATTTCATTCATCTGACAAATAATCCTTCAAAGTAAAACGCCATCTCGAAGATGGCGTTTTTCATTCACTTAGCGTGTCGGTAACACGTCTTTAAGTGCTTCATGCATCTCTAACAAGACTTTTTCAGTCGTATCCCAATCGATACAGCCATCAGTCACTGATTTACCATATTCGAGGTCACAGAGGTTGGCAGGAATATCCTGACGACCACCTTTTAAGTGACTTTCTACCATAATACCCACGATTGACTTGTTTCCGTCAAGGATTTGTTCAGTAATATTTTTCAGAACAAGGGGTTGTAGGTACGGGTCTTTGTTTGAGTTTGCATGACTGGTATCAATCATGATTTTGCCACTAACTTTTGCTTTGGCTAATGCCGCTTCGGCATCTGCAACAGAACCTGCGTCGTAGTTTGGTTTACCGTTACCGCCACGAAGTACAACGTGTGCATAAGGGTTACCACTGGTACGAATAACTGAAACTTGACCTTGGTCGCTTAAGCCCAAGAAGCTATGACCATGTTTAACAGATTGCATGGCATTGGTCGCAACGGTTAAACCGCCATCTGTACCATTTTTAAAGCCCACAGGTGAAGAAAGGCCAGAAGACATTTCACGATGTGTTTGGCTTTCAGTGGTACGCGCACCAATCGCTGACCAAGAAATAAGATCTTGGTAGTACTGTGGTGAGTTTGGATCGAGCGCTTCAGTTGCACAAGGCAAACCTTTTTCATTCAATTCAAGTAAAAGTTTACGACCAATACGTAAGCCTTTTTCGATGTTGAAAGAGTCGTTCATGTCTGGGTCATTAATTAGACCTTTCCAACCCACAGTGGTACGTGGTTTTTCAAAATACACTCGCATCACGACATAGATCGTATCTTGGATTTTGTCGCTTAAAACTTTTAAACGGTCAGCATAATCATGTGCAGCGACTGTGTCGTGAATTGAACATGGACCAATGACAACAAAAAGACGTTTGTCATTTCCATCTAAAATATTACGTACAGTTTCACGGCCCTTAAGGACTGTTTGATAGGCAGTTTCAGTCAGAGGTAGCTCTTTTTTTAGTTCTGCAGGAGTAACAAGAGGCTGAATGCTTTTTACATTCACGTCATCAATGTCGTTTTGGGTAATAGAATTTGACTGTAAAGTATTCATTGCCGTCACTGGTTTGATTATACAAAAGGTTGTTTCGTGAGCCGAATATAACATGAATATAGCATTCAAATGTTATAAAAAAGATCAATAAGTCTCTGAAAAAAAAGTGATGAATCGGGCAGTTAATTTAAACCTGCTGACTATTCACTGTCGGTGCGATCAACATTGCAGTTGTTGGTTTTTCGACAGGTTTTGATTTTACTGGATTAATGATGAAATTCATGCCTAAAACAAACAAGGTAATGCCTAAGACTTTACGAATGACTTTTTCAGGTAAACGTGAGCTGATTAAAGTTCCGACCACAATTGCAGGAATAGAACCCACCAATAACCAACCCAATAAATGAAAATCGACATTACCTGAGCTCATATGACCCAAGCCTGCAACCAGTGTAAGAAGCACGGCATGTACGACGTCAGAACCAATAATACGAATCATCGGTAAGTTCGGGAACATAAGTACCAAAGCCATAATACCGAAGGCACCTGCACCAACAGACGATAGGGTAACGAATACGCCTAAAATAATCCCCATAATGATGATATATGCACGCTTATTTTTTGCTTGGAAATTGATACGTTCAAGATCCGCACTCATATCATCTAACTGATCAGTTTTTCGAAATTTATTAAAGAATTTTTCAATATGACCACGGAAAATAATTGAGATCCCAGTAATCGTCAGCATAAAACCCAAAAACATGGTTAATACGGTTTTGTAATGTGTCGATTGGCTCAGATAGTTTTCAAGGACCCAATGGGTCGCAAAAGACGCAGGGATACTGCCGACAGCAAGCCAAATAACAATGGTCCATACGATATTCATTTTACGTGCATGAACTAAAGAACCACAAAATTTTGAAATTGCGGCATATAGTAAGTCTGTGCCAATCGCAATATGGGGTTCAATTTTATACAGGCTGATCAGGATCGGGGTCATCAGTGAACCACCGCCAACACCGGTAATACCTACGCAGAAACCTACAATTACACCTGCCAGAATGAACTCTAAAGGACCGACCATCGCTGAATGCCAAATATCAAAAAACGTGCATATCTTATGACTAATTGATATAAGTCGTTGTCTCGATTAGTGATTTGCTTGTGAAAAAAATAGATAAAGAATGATTTTAATTTGGAAATTAATGGATTTTATATAACTGATGTTACGCACGTAAAAGTAATTTTGCATTTTTAGAATGATTTTTAAGCCTATTCGACGGAGTCTTGCATCTAGGGTTTAAATAAAGGGATTAGCCTTCGGCTGGAGGTACTCTTACGAAACGTTGTTTCTCATTTGGCAAAATGAGAAGCATGCTTCGTAAGGAAACAATCTTGCGGAGCAATGCTCCTCACCGCAAAACTCGTTCACTCGCGTCTACTTATTCAAAGTATCGCAAAAACATTTTTGATTAGACGTAGTCCTGTCTCAAACACTTGCGGATGACGTTACCGCGTATCGTCCTTTTATTTGAATCAAATTGCACTTCTGGTGTTACTGAGTAACATCAGTTAAAAAGATAAAGTTTCGCCATCTAAAGGAATCAACACTTTATCCTGAATATTTTGGGCTTTTACATAGGCTGCCAGTTGTTCACGCGTTAACGACATGTGGTTTATGGCGTCCATATGTACAGCAATAATTTTAGCTTTTGGCGCCTGTTGTACAGCACGTAAGGTGTCTTCTTTGCCCATAATAATGGATTCTTTAAACCCAGCGACTAAGGCATTGCCTGTATTCAAAATAATCACATCAGGTTGGGAGCTTTGAATGGCTTGCTCCACTTCAGGGCGCCAAATCGTGTCACCCGCCAAATAAATGGTTTCATGTCCTGAGGCTTCAAAAATGATCCCCATGGCTTCACCCAAGCTTTTTTTAGTTCAGGGACTCGATACATGGCATCCGTACCGTGTTGTCCACCGGTTTTGGTTAACTTCACGCCTTCAAATGTGGTCTGCGTTAATACACGTACATCTTTAAAGCCTTGGGATTGGATAGTCTTTTGATCTTGACTGTTTTGGACAAAGATCGGCAGTGTTTTAGGGATCGCTGCTTACGCAGCATCATCCCAATGGTCGAGATGAGTATGGGTAATGATCACGGCATCGATATTCGCCAAAATGGTTTCGGCTTTAAGCGGTAAATCCACCAATGGATTACGTAAATAACTCCGATATGTATGTGGAAACCCTTCATAGAATCCTTTGGGTGCAAACATCGGGTCTATTAAAAAGGTCGTGTCTGCATAGCTGATTTTGACCGTCGCATTACGTATTTCTTGAACTTGAGTGATTTTAGAAATATCACGGACTTGGTCTTGATTTGCCGATGCCGTAGCAGAGCTGATAATCAAAGCAGTCGCTAGAACCGTATAACCTAAAAATGTTTTCATAAAAAGCATTCGTATAAAAAGATAACTTTATTATTGGGAAATAAGCACTTTAAATATATTGTCCTCAAAGACATAAATAGAAACTATTAGGCCAAATGTTATAATGGATTTATTTATGAATAGCCGCGTGATGTCTATACCTAAAATTGCGTTGTTTATATATCCATATATTCCGCTGTTTCATTTTTCAGTCCCGCAAACCATATTCAATATTGAAATAGAGGGATAGAAATTATTTGAAGTAACGACGTTTTCGGTTGATGGAATGCCCGTCCGTACTGAAAAGGCGGTCATGATTCAGGCTGATGGTGGCTTAGAGCGGATGCTTGATGCTGACCTTGTAATTATTCCGGGCTGGGATGATATCCATCAAAAGCCAGAACTTGAGCTGATGACAGCCTTACAAAAGGTACATGAAAAAGAAATTAAGATTGCAGGCCTTTGCTATGGTGCATATCCATTAGCGTATGCTGGGTTACTTGACCACAAACAGGTCACGACACATTGGGCTGGCAGTGCCGATTTTAAGCAAAAATTTCCATGTGTGAACTTAGATAAAGATGCTTTATATATTGAAGATACAGGCCTCATTACTTCCGCAGGTACGGGGGCTGCTTTAGATTGTTGTTTATACATTGTCGGGGAAATCTACGGGGCAAAAATTGCCAATAAAATATCGAGATTGATGGTAATTCCAACCCATCGTGAAGGCGGACAGGCGCAATTTATTGAGCAGCCAATTTCTACGATGACTTACGATACGGAGATCAATCGTTTACTCGATTATTTACGGCATAACCTGTCGAAACCGCACACTATTGAAGAACTTGCCGATTATTCCAATATGAGTAGAAGGACACTGACCAGACATTTTAAACATGCGACAGGACTACCTATTGTCACTTGGTTAAACAATGAAAGACTGCGATATGCGGCTGAATTGCTTGAAGTGACAGATTATTCGATTGATAAAATTGCGGAAAGCGCAGGTTTTAATACCGCAGTGCTATTTCGTAAATTGTTTAAGAATAAATACGGTAGAAATCCGAACCATTGGCGGAAAAATTTTAATCAGCAGCTAAATAGCAGTGATGAATATTCCTAAAATGTTGAATTAAAGACGTGCAGCTTTTTTTTGGAAATCTATTAACTTTGTGAAGGACTCGTATAGAATCTATAGCTAAAGAACATTGAGTTAAAAGGACAGACTTTTGCAAAATCGGAAACTGAAAATTGGCATCGTGGTTGGGGAAGTATCCGGGGATACATTAGGCGCCAAGCTTATCCGCAGTTTTCGAGAGCAAGGGATTGATGCGGAATTTGAAGGCATCGGCGGTCCGCAAATGATTGCAGAAGGTTTTAATAGCTATTATCCGATGGATATTTTATCGGTAATGGGGATTGTTGAGGTCTTAAAAGATATTAAAAAACTCTTTGCTGTACGCGATGGTCTGGTTGAAAAATGGACTGAAAATCCTGTCGATGTTTTTGTGGGGATTGATGCGCCGGATTTTAATTTGCGTTTATCTAAGAGCTTAAAGCAAAAACAGCTACCAATTAAAACAGTACAATATGTTAGCCCTTCAGTGTGGGCGTGGCGTCAAGGGCGTGTACATGGCATTAAAGCAAGTATTGATTTAGTCCTTTGCTTATTTCCATTTGAAAAAGCGTTTTTCCAAAAATGGCAAGTTCCGGCTGCATTTGTCGGACACCCATTGGCAAGTCAGTTGCCTTTAGATAATCCACTCGTTGCGGCTAAACACGAGTTAGGCTTAGATGAGCATCAAAAGCACATTGCATTACTTCCGGGCAGCCGTCGCGGGGAAATTGAGCGCTTGGGGCCTTTGGTGCTGTCTGCCGCACAGATTTTGACGGAGCAGCATCCGGATTATGTTTTTCTGATTCCTGCAATCAATGATGCACGTAAACAGCAAATTGAATTGTTGCTCAAGCAGTACTCTGAAACATTACAAACCAAAGTTCGTTTGATGGAAAACACCGATACTGAATCTAAAATTGGCCGTCAGGTGATGAACGCATCCAATATTGTCGCTTTAGCATCTGGTACAGCGACTTTAGAAGCGATGCTTTTACACCGCCCAATGGTGACCTTTTATAAGTTAAATTGGCTGACCTACCATGTGGTGAAATTGCTGATCAAAATTCCGTATTATTCATTGCCAAATATTATTGCGGGCAAAAAGGTGATTCAGGAACTCATCCAACATGATGCAACACCTGAAAAATTAGCAGCAGAAATTGAAAGCTTGATGGATGTTGAAACATCGCAAATTCAAGTGATGCAGCACATCACCATGCATAAACAACTGCTTTCAGGCAATAGTGAAAACCCTGTGGAAGCGATTTTAAAGCTTTTAAATTAAATAACTGATGTTACGCAGTAACATCAGGAGCGTAATTTAATTTAAATAAAAGTATGATACACGGTAACGTCATCCGCAACTGTTCGACGCAGGACTACTTCTAATCAAAAAAGTTTTTGCGATACTTTGAGTAATTTGACGCTAGTGAACGAGTTTTGTCGGTGAGGTGCATTGCACCGTAAGATGGTTTCCTTGCGAAGCTTCGCTTCTCATTTTGCCGAATGAGAAACAACGTTTCGTAAGAGTACCTCCAGCCGAAGGCTAATCCCTTTATTCAATCCCTAGATGTAAGACTCCGTCGAATAAAATTAAAAATCATTTTAAAAATGCAAAATTACTTTTATGTGCGTAACGTCAGTTAAATAAACCTCTAAGGTGACTCAGTTTTTGCGAGTTGATGCTGCTGTCGATACTGGCTCGGTGTTAGATCATAAAACTTTTTAAAAGTTTGGCTAAATGCCGTTTCAGATGAGTAACCGATACGATGGGCAATTTGCTGAATAGTGAGTTGCCCCATTTGTAAGTGCTGTGTTGCCAGTCGCAAACGATGTTGCTGCAAATAGGCGAGTGGTGATTCACCGAGCATTTGAGTGAATAAACTGGCAAATTTAGAACGCGACATACAACATTGTTCTGCCAAACTTTCGACGGTCCAAGCATGCTGCGGTTGTTCATGAATCGCGGCCAAAGCGTTGGATAATTCAGGATGACTCAAGGCATGCAACCAACTGCTTGAATCTGACAAGGCTGCAATATAATCACGCACACATTCGATAAATAAAATACTCACCAAATGATCCAAAATTTTGTCGCGGCCTGGACGGATCTGATGCGCTTCAACGGCCAGAAAATGTAAGCCAATTTGCAACCATTCCGGTGCGGTACTGCTCATGATATGTGGTGTATGTAACAGCGTGGGGAGTGCATTCACTAAGGGCTTTGCCATAATGCTGTCGACATGCCCACGGATCGCTAGTACAAATAATTCTTCTGCTTCATGAGATTCGGCAGAATTTAAATCAATGGTTTTATTTCGTTGCTCTTGAAACAGTGGTGTGATGTTCACTGATTTGACCAAGACATCAGATTGTATAGATTTGCAGTGGTGGTTTTGCCCTGAGGGAATAAGGCAAAGATCGCCGGTTTCAAGCAAAACCTGCTCTTGATCTATATGCACAACACACTGACCTTGAATCACTACATACGCAACCATGGCGTTAAGATCTTGAAAATGAAAAGCCCAAGGATGCTTTGATCTCAAATAAATATATTCAGATCGGTGGAGATGAATATCATCAAAAATTTTACTTAAAGCATCCATATTTCAAATATTTACTCATATTAATTTTGTATTTATAGATGGTCACTATGTGCTTAAAGGTCAACATTTATCCTTAAATGCCAAAGACGATCACATAGTTTTTTTGGACGCTTAAAACTGTTCTGGCTGCCCATATTTTACGAATATAAACACAGAAGAAGTAATTAGGGAAGTCTAGCGCATGAATGCACCAGTAAAATTAAATGAACAGCAGCTCGCTCAGTTAGAAAGCAAAATCGGTAGTGTTTTAGATAAAAAACGTTATGGTTGGCTATTGAGTCCAGGTTTACCAGTCATTGGTATGGGGATTTTGGCGGGTTATCATTTTGGTCCCAAACCGACAAAAAAACTATTTGCCATGGGCGGGCCGCTTCTACTGCATGTCATTATTCCTGCACTAGATGCACTGATCGGTGATGATGCCAATAACCCGACAGATGATGACATCAAAGTTTTAGTGAATGATCCTTATTATGATCGTATCGTCAAATTATTTATTCCACTGCAAATGGCAGCGAATGCTTTTGCTGGCTATGTGGTTACCCGTAAAGATGTTTCATTATTAGATCAAGTTCTACTAGGGATTTCGATGGGTGCAATCAATGGTGTTGGCGTAAATACAGCACATGAACTCTGCCATCGACCACATAAAAAAGACCATTACTGGGCACATGCGACGCTCGCACCTTTGGGTTATAGCCATTTCCGCATAGAACATCCTTATGGACACCATAAACGTGCGGCAACTCCTGAAGATCCTGCATCTTCAAAAATGGGAGAAACCTTTTATGAGTTTTGGCCACGCACGGTATTTGGTGGAATTAAATCGGCGGTGCAGATTGAGAAACAACGCTTAAAACGTAAAGGTTTAAGTTTCTTTTCGAAGGACAATGAACTGTTTCATGGTTGGGCGATGAGTGCAGGTTTTCATGCCGCGATGCTGAAAATGTTTGGTAAAGGCGTGACACCGTATTTAGTTACACAGGCTTTTTATGGAATCAGCCTTTTTGAAATTATTAATTATATTGAACATTATGGCCTGAAGCGTGAGCAAAAAGCGGATGGAAGTTATGCGCGAACCATGCCTGAACATAGTTGGAATAACAATAATATTGTGACCAATCTATTTTTGTATCAATTACAGCGACATTCAGACCATCATGCTTATCCAACTCGCCCTTTTCAGGCATTAAGACATTTTGATGAAGCGCCAGAGTTGCCTAGCGGCTATGCCACTATGCTAATTCCTGCTTTAGTACCCTCTATTTGGTTTAAAATGATGGATAAACGTGTCTATGATCACTATCAAGGTGATTTAACTAAAGCCAATATTCATCCTAAACGTCGCGCAAGACTTTTTAAAAAGTTTGCGGTTTCAGACGTTTAAATTGAAAACATAATGAGAAGAATCCCAAGCTTGTTTGCTTGGGATTTTTTATTGTGCTTAATTTTAAAATTTCAAAATCTAAAAATGATTGTTGTAAATGGAGTCTCTTTTTAAGACCACCAATAGCGCAAAATGTGGAAAAAAATCGGTGCTGAAAAGCAGATGGAATCAATTCGGTCGAGCATGCCACCATGGCCTTGGATAAGTTGTCCCCAATCTTTTACACCACGATCGCGTTTAATGGCTGACATGACAAGACCACCAAAGAAACCGAATATACAAACAATAAAACCAATACATGCAGCCTGTAGATAGCTAAAGGGTGTAAGCCATGACATAGCAACACCTAGTGCAGTGGCTAAAGCAATGCCTCCGATTAAACCCTCAACGGTCTTAGATGGTGAAAGTATTGGTGCGACTTTGTGTTTTCCAAATAGCTTGCCACAGATATATTGCAAGACATCGGAGGCTTGTACCACCATGATCAGCCAGATCGCTAGCCAAATTTTTTCACCTTCAAATCCGGGAAGTTTAAGATTTAATAGCGCAGGTACATGCGAAATACAGAATACGCTGATCATCAGTCCCCATTGAATTTTTGAGCTACGCTCCAAAAATCGCGTGGTATCTTCAGCTTTGAGTGTAGCGATAGGGATAAGAAGAAACACATACAGCGGAATAAAAATAGAATATAGCCCATACCAATCGATATACACCAAGTAATACTGGTAAGGAATGACAAAATAAAAAGCGATCAGCAAAGGAAGATAATCACCGCGACGGGTTGGGAGCAAGCTAATAAATTCACGTAAAGCAAAGAGTGAAATCAACGCAAACAGGATCACAAAGGCAATTTTGCCTAATGAAATTGCTACACCAAGTACCAACAACATAACCCACCATGCATTGATCCGCGCATTTAAATTGTCGATGACCGGTGCAGGTGCATAACCCGCTTTAAATTTTAGTATTGAGCCAATGGTTGAGGCAATAATCAAAATAATCGCAAAGATACCAAACAATACATAAGTCATTTGCGCATTGGTGAATTCCATTATTGATACTCCAATGCTTTTAATTTGAGTAATTCTTCCTGAGCGTAGTTTAAAAACGCGGATTTACTGTGTTCATTATGAACTTCTAAAGGCTTACCAAAAATAACGGTAGATAATAATGGCAATGGTATTAGCGCACCTTTAGGCATGACACGTTTTAAATTTGAGATCCACACCGGTACAATTTCAACATCAGGAAATTGATTTTTGAGATGGAATAAACCGCTTTTAAACTCTAATAATTCAACGTCATCATTTAAATTCCGAGTGCCTTCAGGAAAGAAAATAATCGAGTCACCTTGTGCTAATACGGTTTTGATCGGTTCTAATGGATCTTGATTTTGCTCTCGATTTCGCTGAATAGTGACGCCAGTAAACGTGTCTTGAATGAGAAAACGTCGAAAGCCATCTTTTAGCCAATAATCCGAAGCCGCTACAGGACGCGTCTTTCGTCTGAGATCTGTCGGTAGTGATGACCAAAGCAAAATAAAGTCGATATGGCTATTATGATTTGCATAATAAATACGCTGCTTCATTACAGGTTTACACCCGACCCATAGACTCCGCGCGCCCGTGAGCAGCCGCGCACCACGACGAGTGAGAAAGGCAATATAGCGAGCAATTGAACGGCTTAAAAAATTACCTTTCATTGGTGAGTGAGCATTCCTTGAAGTGTCTAATGGAGTTGGCATAGCTTCAAATTATTGTGAATTATTTATACAGTAAAAATATGCAGAGGAATGCGATGTATTGCAAGCAAAGCACAAAGATCTGCCATTTAAATAAAGCCAGACAACCTAATTCACGCAGCTCCCATGCGCGACCACATTTATTTGCAGGCATTAATTTTAAGTTGATTAAACTTAAGTCCAGCTCCTTGGTGGTTTGTTCAAGGTTTTGAGTTTGGCTGTATTCAGCGACAGTGGCTAAAAGTGCCGAATCAAATTTGATTCTCAGGCTTAAATAATGTTGTATTCCGAGCAAAACTAGACAAATTAATAAATATAGCAAATCGAATAGCATCACATTACCAAACTGGATAATGAGCCAGAGCGTGAGGATCGCTGCTACATAAGCTGAAATGAGCAATCCAGTGGTGGATTGTAACAACTTTGATAGCACCACAAGTTGTAAATTCATGGTGCAAGTCCTTTAAGTTTTAAACGATAAGTATTTAAATGTTTTATTTGCGGTGTTTTAAGCACAACCCAAGGATGGTTATGGCGAATAATCCGTAAAACATCTTCGACTGAATATTCAGGATGTTGTTTCAATAATAATGCGGCAACTACAGCACTACTTCGTGAATATCCCAAAGCACAGAAGACCAAGATGTTTTGTGCTTCATCATTGTTATTAGATTTCAAGAATAGTTCTAAAGACTCTACAGCATTATGTAGCTGATTGGCCTGTAAAGGAATTAGGTCTAAACTCAAGTTTTGAGCATAGGAGCATTTTGGATAAGTGGGTAATTCTGCGCAACAATCGAGTAAAGCATCATATTGCTGCATGACGTGTTTGGACGGATAGCGACCTAAATAAATATAACTCTGATTGATTTTGATGATTTTAGAATCTTCAGGATGGCGATAAGTCCAGATTCGGCTATTGATCCAAGCAAATACAAAGTAAGGCGCAAACAATATTTTTGCAGCAATGGTCATATCACCATGACTGAGTTTTTGAAAAAAATGGGGTCGATTGAATAAATATGCAAACGCAACTAAAAGCAGACTGCTTGCAGGATAGAGCAGCCAAAGCCACCAACCTTTTGCATGTGCGATTGCGCTACAAAATAAGGCAGCAAACAGATAAAGGATGCCGATTTTAATGTGCTTTAAGCTTAGCCGACTCTGTATATTTTTAGCCCATGGCGCAGAGCCAGCCATCGGGAATAGCCATAAACATAAGGCACCGACCAATAAACCCGTTGGGATATCTATAAAATGGTGCTGCCAAGTGGTTAGAACCGAGAGACCGATCAAAAAGGACCAACCATCTACCAGATATTTCAGCTTGCCTGTGCTATGCCGACGGTAAAAATCCCAAAGTATCACCAGTAGTACAATGTGCAGGGAAGGTGCTTGATTGAAGGGTTTATCAAAGCCCATCAAGACATCAAACCATAGGCCGAAAAAACCTGTGAGTTCGGGGCGTTCAAAGCTAAAACGTAGCGGGAAAATTAAAAAGCAGCTGATTGAAAGGATTTGTGCTGAAAATAGTCGCAGGACATGTTGTTTTAATTCAAACTTATTCCAACAAAGTAATAAAGACAAACCATAGAACAGATCAATCGACCAATAAGGCACAATACTCCATGGCCAAAGTGGAATATATTTTTCCCATTCAAAGACGATAACAGGTACAGACGCTAAACCCGCAGCGTATTGGTTGGCAAAACCATAACTTAAGAAGAAAAAAGGTGCCAGAAATGCCAAACACAGTAGGCCGTATTTCCAAGTTCCTTTTTCAGTATCCAGTTTATGCATAAGATTGACCGTCCAAGCTTAAATTTTTTGTGCAACGGAAACGGTGAAAATACCAAACTCATCAATAACTTGATCGATTTTTTTGAAACCAGCTTGCTCAACTAATGCATCCATTTCTGCTTGTGAGCGTAAACGCATCACCCATGCATCTCCATGGCGATGTGAGGTCAGAGCACGGGCAATAAACTCTTGTTGCGGATGCCAAATTTGACCTGTGTAGATGAGATACCCATCTTTCTCAATGGCCTGACATAAGCCGGATAAGGACTGTCTGAGTAAATCATTATCACTAAATAATTCGTATAAACCTGAGACCACGGCTAGAGTGGGTTTAGGTTCAACACTGGCTAATGAAGTGGCATCAAAGGCATCCGCTTCTACAAAATTGGCAATCTGGCTTAAACCTCTTTGCTCAATCATTGCTTGACCCGCTTGTACATTGATCGAGCTATAGTCTCTAAGCAGGATGGATTCAGGCTGCTCAGGCAGTTTTTGTACAGCATCTAAAATATATCGGCCATGGCCTGCAGCAATATCCATAATCCGTACCGCGTGTTGGTCATCATGTAACTTAGAAGCATATTTCGTTAATAGCGCTTCAATATTTTGTTTTCTAAGGCGAATGCCACGCCAACCAATCGCATTTAAATATTGTCGATCGATGATTTTACCGAGAGCATTTTGGCTTTCTGATTGATCTCTGTAGACAAAATCTAAGGTGCTGCCAGAGTCGTATCCTGTATCTTCACCAATTTTTAAACCTTTAGAAAAGAGACTACCAATTTTAAGATTTTGTTTGGTTAAGCTCCAAAATGCATGTTTTAAAGAGTGTTTTGGAAGCGTTGAACTTAAGGTTTCTGCAACAGCACAGCTCGGGCCAATTTTATCGGCATCTAAAAGTTTAGGTGCGGAATAGGGTTGTTTAAAACATTGTTGAATAAAGCGATGGATTTTATCTGTGGCGATTTTGCGATGTTTTTCACCCAAAGTATCATGATAAAAACCGTCTAAGACGTGAAATTCCTTCATTGGATGAGGGAGTTTTTGATAAAACGCCAATTGTGGTTTTTGATGCACCACGAAGTCAGATCCTGAACATAAAATCTGTGTAGGAACAAAAATATTTTGTGCATCTTTAACGATTCGATCTGACGCTGCATATAGACCCAGCAGCATCCGGACTGATATGGCCCGAGCGATCTGCGGGTCTGTGTCATAACTTTGCGCACGTGCAGTATCGTGCGTCAGCATTTTGGCTTTGACATAACTATTAATAAAAAAGTTGCCAGCGAATTTGTTGAGGAGTGTTAAGCCGGGTTTTGCAAAAGGCACATAGAGTTTGATGTCAAATGCAGGCGAGGCAAGGCATAAAGCACGAATTTTAGGGGCATAATCATGCACCCATGTCGCGGCTAAAACAGCGCCAACGCTTTGAGCTACAATTGCTATATTTTCTGATCGAATTTGGTAATTTTGTTCTATATGCTGAACAAAATATTGAATGTCTTGAACGCATGCAGAAAAGCTCGGTGCATCTCCTCGTTCACCAGGAGTATTACCGTGACCTCGCGCATCCCAAGCGAAAAAATCAAAATCAGGCAAATTCAATTCATTGACCAAATGCGCCATTCGTCCCGAATGTTCATGGCCACGATGAAATAAGATCACCGCTTTTTTCTTACGGTTGCTTTTTAAACTGCTATTTTCCCAATGTTGATAAAACAAGGATGTTCCATCATGGCTCGTAAAGGTATGCTGAGTATTGTTATACATTGTGTTGTTCTCAAAATAATGAATCGACTGACGATCTAAACTGAAATTTATTGTGGGTTGATAATGCTATTTTTAATGCGGTTATAAATCGTAATAAATAATAAAAAGATGGTAATAATCAAAATACTATTGCAGATAAGAGACAATGTATTTAAGCCAACATTCAATATAGAAGAGGTCACGATGATGACGCAGATGATGCTAAATACAAAAGCGCGGTCACTTTTTCCCATTGGACCATCGTAACGACGTTCTTGCCCCACTAATGGCGCCATCACACCGGTATATTCGGCAAGTATGGCGAGAAAACAGGTTAAAATAAGTAATTCAGCTTGAATAAAAGCAAAACAAATTAAACTAAAATAGAGTGCTGAGTCGGAAATCACATCACATAATTCATTATAAAAAGCACCGAGTTTGGATTGTTGGTTGAACTCACGTGCCAGCATGCCATCTATGGCATTGAAGCCCATTCGAATAAGCATCCACACGGGGAAAATCAACAGTAAAATGCCAATACCGTTGTGAGAAAAATAGATATAAATAAAAAATGCCACAGCTAGCGAAATGAACATTGCCAGTAGTGTTACTTGATTTGCTGTAATACCAAGATGATGAAGTGATTTAACCAAAGGTCGAAGCAGGTTTTGAAATGCAGGCTTAAGCTGGTAGATCGAAGGCATATTATTGTTATAGCGGTATGATTTGCATGAATTTTATACGATTGATGCTTAACTTAACAAGAATTTGAATGTTAAAGATTGTCACAAGGCTGACGATTCGCCTGTATAACGCATTAAATTTTCTTGTGTGGTGCTTGCGACTAATTTTCCATCTTGCCACATTTGCCCATGACTAAGCCCACGTGATTGCGAGGTTCGAGTGGTATTCATGTCATAGAAAATCCAATCATCCACCCGAAAGGTATGATGAAAATACATCGAATGATCAAGGCTGGTTGCGATGAGTTCAGGAGACAGATAATTTAAACCATGTGTTTTGAGCGCCGCAGAATATAAATTATAGTCTGAATAGTATGCTGCAATGGCCTGATGTATATGAAGTTGGTCAAATTGGGCATCTAAGGCATCATGGAGTTTTAAATATTCTGCATATTGATTTTGATTTAAGACAGAAGCTTGACCGGACGGTGGCAAATCTGTCAGCACGTATTCAATTGGTTTAGATATAAGCTGAAAAGGCTGTAAAAATGTGGATAGATATTCAGGTGAAATAGATGATTGGATTTGCGCTTTATAGAATTGCTCCTCTTTGAGGCTACTTGGTGGAAATTGTTGGATCAAATCTGGTTCAGGTATTTGATACTCCATACCCATTTCGTTTTTCATATAGGACAACATCACCATATATATTGGTTTGCCATGCTGTATGGCGGTCACTTGTCGTGTAGAAAAACTATGGCTATCACGTAAATTTTCGACTTTAAATAATACGGGATGATTTGCATGACCCGCAGAAGTAAAGTTGGCATGTAAAGAGTGGAGTGGGAGTGTACAGGTATAGGATGCACTGACTATGCTCTGAGCAAGTAATTGTCCACCAAAAATATGGTCACCAAACAGTGGTTTACTTTGTGCTAAAAAGTAGCCCTGCTCTTTGGGCACTACAGATAATAATTGGATGAGGTCTTGAATCAGTGTTGTCATCTTTTTTTGAAATTTTTGCTTTGTTTAAATGTATTCAACTCGAACTTATTGCACAAGCCATGTTCATGAAAAATATAAAAGTCTTCGCCAGTCTTTCTAGAATAGGCTTATAATCGAGTTTTCCTAGTTGTCCGAATGGAATGACGAAAAAGCAATGACACCTGCATGTAAACTCTTAAAATCTAATAAAATCGACTTTACCATTCATGAATATGATCATGACCCAGAAGCAAAAAGTTTTGGTTTAGAAGCTGCGGAAAAACTAGGCTTAACGGTCGATGAAGTATTTAAAACCTTGATGGTTACGGACGATAAAAATTACTTTGTTGCCGTATTGCCAGTTGAATATCAGCTAAATTTGAAAAAAGTAGCCACAGCATTTGGCTGTAAAAAACTCAAAATGGCTGACCCAAAAGATGCAGAGCGTTTAACCGGTTATTTGGTTGGTGGTATTAGTCCAGTTGGACAGAAAAAACGCTTAAAAACTGTGATCGATGCTTCTGCACAGAACTTAGCTAAAATCTATGTGAGTGGTGGTAAGCGTGGTTTGGATATTGGTTTAAAACCCGAAGATTTAGCAAAAGTTTTGGGTGCAAACTTTGCTGATGTGATAGATGTTTAAGTGCGGTTTTTGACTACTTAAATTTAAGTGAATTTAGAGGGAATACCTTCCACTTCAAAATCTATAAAATTACAAAAGCCGCATTAAGCGGCTTTTTGCTTGATGACGCATCAAGTGTCACGGATTTATTGGACATGGTGCAGCTTTTTATATTCGATATACAGGGTACTAAATTTAGGATTGTAGGCTAAATTTGATTATTAGTAGGTATATATATGGTGCTTCTTGAATTGATATGAGAAATACCGAGCGCGCAGAAATTGATGCCAAATTTGATGTGAAATGAGGGTTGGCAGCTTTGCATATATATATTGATAATGTTGTAAACCAACCATGGGCTGGTTTTTTTTGCATTACATTTGGGATTTGTAATTATCTAAGATAGATTTTCTACCATCAGGAATTGTTTCTATTTCATAGAGCGACTCATATATTTCTTTGTCTTCTGAAAATTTTTTTGAGTCCACAAGCTGCTTTAATTTAGATTTATATTCTGTTTTACCTGCATGGAATAAGCTCGCATAGTAAGCCCATTCTGTTTGATCGTAATAGGGATCATTTTTGGGCATATTATCTAACTGTTTTTTATATAAATTAGCATTGTATAAATAACAGTCTTCAATATCCTTTTTTGGTTTGTTTAAAACTTCAATGAGTAAACATTGAAAATTTTTCATATTGGTTGTTTCTTTTTTTTCTAAAATTGTATTTGTAATAGCAAAGGCTTCTTCATAATTGCCAAGACGCATATTGATGTTTAGTAAAAGGTTATTTCGTTCATTCTCTGAGTTAATTTTAGAAATTTTAGGTAGAATTTTTTTGAGCTTTTGATTGGTTATTTGAGGGTCTAACTCACTTTGAGATTGAATTAGTATCTGATTATATTCATTGATGATTTCTTTACTTTCTGGAGAAAGCTCAGCATCAACTTTAGTTGCTGAACTTTGTGCAAGGGGGGGCTGTTTCACTTGAATTACCACAAGCTGAAAGTGGAAGGATTGATAGTAATAATGGAAATATTATTTGTTTCATTAGTTTACACGCTTAGCTGCTGAATTTAGTTTAAAAGTATATTTCTTATATGGAGGAATAGGGGTTACGTATCCCACACTATCTGCTGGTTTCACTGTGTATCCTAATGTTAATTCAACCTCAACGAGTTGTAAGTTTGGCTCTGGTAAAGTGATATCGCAACTTCCAAGCGGTGCTTTCTTTTCATCTGTATCCCAAATTCCTTTTCCAACTGTTAATTTAGTTAGTAACACACTAAGCAGACAAGTTCCTTCTGCTAATACAGTCATGACTCCTGCCATTGGAAGTAGTTGTAAGCTCACTTGGAAACAGGTGGGCTTTTTTGTTATTTCCGTTTTAGCTTTGAATAACGAAAATCCATGAAGTTGCAGAAGCAAAATTTAGTAAAACTTCATGTTTAGAGGCTCATTCCTTAATAGTGCTTAATTATATTTAAATGTAAAAATACCTATAAAAAATAGGTATTTAAAATCCGACTAGAACAGTTGTATTTTAATTTAAAAGCTGTAATTTGAAAGAGCGATCTAATAAAGAGACAACAAAATGCCTTATTCAAATATTAAAGCGATTATTGAGCAAATCTATAATTTTGTATTAGAAAAACATGGTTTAGCGTCTAAAAGTCGATTTATGCAGTTATCGATTTTCTTTAAAGAATTACATGAAGGGGATGAGTCAAAATTTACCGCAGATAGGTCTTTTTATTACAAAGGAATATTTAACAACAGAGAAAAAAGTGTATTTGCGAATGCTGCGCCAGACTTTTTTGATAAGCACAAGTTTTTGGATTGGGTTGTTAAATCAATTGATTGATTTCAACCCAATCGTTTGAGTACATATTCATCATTCATGCTGTATAGCCAGTCTGAATAGAAGATATGGATCAGAAATCAGTAGGTGTTTGTTATGAAATACATGCTTATAGTCAATAAAGATGCATGATCAGTATGATGCCAGTAAAGTCTTCAATGATTAAAATTTAACTGCACATTTCGTTCTTTGATTTAAATAAAAGCTTGGTTCAAAGCAGAATATAAAAACCCATGTAAAAGACATGGGTTTTTAGTTTAAGTTGCACAATGTGATAATTTGGCTAAAAAATAAGCAATTCGATTCATTTGTTCTATGCTAAATGAGAAAATTATCATTTAGTTCCATTTCAGAAAATTGTATAAATAAAAACAGAAAAGTTCATATCAAAAAAATTAATTTTTAAATACATAGAGATAAGACCAAATTTGCAATCCTGTAGCAAATCTTCACAAAAATGCAATTATTAATAATAATGATTATCATTAACATAGTTTCACGCTGGCCAGCGTACTAAGCATGACTTGCACAGTTAAAGAAACATAATTACATGACAAAGCTTGGAAAAGCTTAAAAATAGAGGATATGGTCAGATGAAAGAGCTTGCTAATCGCTTGGCGATGCAGCATCTTGTCAATGCATACTCACAAGAAACCGGTAAAGGTATTTTGCTGGAAAAGTATCAACAGAATTCATCACAATTGACGTTTAGCCAAGGCTTGACGTTGTTATGCATCCCTTTAGATTGCATTCAATCACAGTTATTTGTACCACTATCTTATGTCAGCCTTGTTGGTAGACATCGTCTTGCAGATCTCCCATACGTTTTTAATAAAGGACAGAAACTGTCATTTAGTATCACCGCGATCGCGAGTTTATTGCTTGAACAGCTCGTACAAGAGTCAGGTTATACACTGGATGCTTCATCATTATTAGAGCGTTGGATCGAAAGTCGTGAAGCGCTTACACAATTTTTGACACTACGTGAACATGATTTAGAGGCCTTGGTCCAAGCGGAACAAAGTTTCATTGAATCAGAACAGGCCTTAATTTTAGGGCACAGCATGCATCCTGCACCGAAAAGTCGGGTTGGTTTTGTGCATGAAGATTGGGAAAGGTATTCGCCAGAAGCCAAAGGTCTAAGCCAACTGCATTATTGGTTGGTAGCTCCAGAATATATTCAAGAAGGTTCAGCTTTAGATCAATCTATATCAGCGCAATTGAAAAGCGAATTGCAATGGCATTTATCAGAAACAGATCAAGCACTACTGAATGCTTATTCGCATTATAAGTTATTGCCTTTGCATCCTTGGCAAGCACGTTATTTACAGTCAAAAGCATGGTTTAAAAGTTTAAAAACCAAATTAAAAATTATCGATTTTGGCGAGAAAGGTTGGGTATTTTCCCCAACAACTTCGGTACGTACACTAGCAAGTTTTGCAGCACCGTGGATGTTGAAACCATCGCTATCGGTAATGATCACCAATTCAATCCGAGTCAATCTTGCCAAAGAATGTCACCGTGGCGAAATGACCCATCGACTTTGGCATTCAAGCCTCGGTGAACATATTTTACAACAATCCCCAACGCTCAAAGCGGTGAATGATCCTGCTTGGATGGCATTGAGCATAGATGATGAAATCGTCGATGAAACTATTTGCATCTTCCGTGATCAGCCTTTTAGTGAAAAGCAGCAGGTGAGTTGTATTGCATCATTATGCCAAGATCATCCTGCACAGCCGAAAAGCCGTTTTAATGCCTTATTTGAACAAATCGCAAAACAACAACCTGAACTTGATCAAAGCGCCATTGCGATCAATTGGTTTAAACAATTTTTGGCAATTAGTCTGAAACCACTGATGTATATGTACCATCAATACGGAATGGCCTTTGAATCACATCAGCAAAATGTCTTACTTGAGCTGGAACATGCAATGCCTAAATATCTATGGCTGCGTGACAATCAAGGCTTTTACTATATTGAAGAACTTGCAGGTGAAATCTTAAGCACGTTTCCAGAGTTGCAAGAAAAAGCGCATGCCGTGGGTTCAAAAGCCTTTGTCGATGAGCGCTTTAGCTATTATTTCTTTGGCAATACTTTATTTGGAATCATCAATGCAATTGGTGCAACTGGATATGTCACAGAGCAAGTGTTGATATCGATATTGCAAAATGAACTGTTGGACTTACATCAGGTTTATCCAGAGAGTTCATTGATTCATTCATTACTGTATCAGCCGACCTTGCCGTATAAGGGTAATCTGTTGACGCGCTTGTATGAGCTGGATGAATTGATTGCCCCAGTCGATCAGCAATCGGTTTATGTACCGTTGCCAAATCCTTTATGTGTGGAACAGAAGGATGTGCAATATGCTTGATTTTATTGGGATAGGCTTAGGGCCATTTAACCTTAGTTTGGCGAGTTTGCTACATAAGCAAAATCATTTGCAGTATCAATTTTTTGAAAAGAAACCACAGTTTGACTGGCATGCGGGTATGCAATTGCCCAATACCGTGCTGCAAGTGCCGTTTATGGCCGATCTGGTTTCCATGGTCGATCCAACCAGTCCTTTTAGTTTTTTAAACTATTTAAAGACACAGCAACGATTATACAAATTCTATTTTTTAGAACAAGCACAGATTCCTAGACGTGAATATAACCATTATTGTCAGTGGGTTGCAGACCAACTAGACCATATTCTATATCAATCAACCGTAAAAGCCATTTATGCCCAAGAGCAAGGCTTTGAAGTCATGGTTGAGCAAGATGGACGTTTTAGACGTTATCAATGCCGAAATCTGGTCATTGGTTCGGGCAATGTTCCGCATTTACCACAGTGTCTAAAAGACATACAACAGCAATATCCGGAGCGCTGCTTACATTCTGCAAATTATTGCAATGCAGCGTTAAATCACTTGAAAGGTAATGTGGTTGTACTGGGATCAGGCCAGTCTTCGGCCGAAGTCTTTATGGATCTTTTTGATCGTCAATATTTGCAGGATCAGACTACAACAGCGCAGTTTAAATTGCATTGGATGACCCGTTCTAATGGGTTTTTCCCGATGGAATATGCACCGCTGGGTTTAGAGCATTTTAGTCCAGATTATACCGCGCATTTTTATCAACTAAGCCCTGAAAATAAAGCTGAACAACTGAAACAACAAGGCCTGTTATATAAGGGCATCAGTGCAAAAACCATCCGTGATATTTATCAAAAACTATATCACCGGAGTATTGGTCAAAATATTCAACAGACGCATTTACATGCTCAGGTGGGTTTGGTTGCTGCCGAGCCGCATGGCGCGGGCATCCGTTTGCAGTTTCAGCATAAAGTCACGGCAGAACAATTCTATCTGGATGCCGACTTTGTTGTGGCTTCAACGGGATATCACAGTCCAGAGTGGCAATATCTCAAATATCTAAAACCACTGATTCAATGTGATGAATTCGGCCGCTGGAAAATCAGTCAGGACTACCGCGTACAGCATGACGCTGTCGGTGAAATTTTTGTTCAAAATCAGGAAATGCACAGCCACGGTGTAGGAACTCCAGATTTAGGGTTGGGTGCTCACCGTGCAGCAGTCATTGCCAATCAATTATTGGGTTTTAACTTATACGATTTGAGTGATCAAGCTCAAAGTTTCCAACATTTTTCACCCAGTGAAAATGCTGAAATGCACAGTATGGGCATTGTGAAGAAATCAGCGCCAACCAATATCCAAAGACCTTTATCCGTTAAAAAAACCATTGCCAACTATGCAATGAACCGCAATACGACCATGCCGAATAAGCAAGAACAGAATACGGTTAAACTCGAGAAATTATAATGACATTTGCAAAATTACAGATAAATCAAACACAGTGGCGCCGTGCAGGGCAAAGACTGATTGAAATGGCGATTGCTGAATTTTTATATGAAGAAATTATTCAGATTCAGCCAGTGGAAAATAACACTTGGCAACTTAAACTAGATGACAAAACGTATCAATTTGAAGCGACGCAGTTTCTGCTTGGACATTGGCGTATTGTTCAAGGGAGCGTTCGAGAGTTAAGTGATTTGACAGCACAGCCCGCATGGAATCTGCATGAATTTATTCGTGCATTTTCAAATCAAGCTGAGGTGAAGCCATTTACCAAAGCCTATTTGATTAAAGAAATGAACAATACATGGTTAGCAGAAGCACATGTTTTTGATGAACAAAGATTGCTAAGTCAGGCTGTGCTGTCAGCGCCACACTATCAAATTGAAGGCATGTTACGTGGACACCCATGGCTCATTATGAGTAAGGGGCGTATGGGCTTTGGCTATGATGATTATTTAAGCTCAGCACCAGAGATTTCTCCAACAGTCAAAGTCTTGTGGTTAGCTGTTCATCGTAATTTAGCTGAGTTTCGTTCGACCGAGGCTTGGGATGCGAAAAGCTTATATCGCCATGAATTGAATTCTGCCCAATTACACGATTTTCAACAGCAATTGGCGGACAAAGCCGTAGATGCTGCTGAGTATTATTTTATTCCTGTACATGCATGGCAATGGCATCAGTGGTTAATCCCGACCTATGCCAATGAAATCGTCGATAAGCGCATTGTCGAATTGGAGATTGGACAAGATGATTATGTGCCAATGCAATCAATTCGTACCTTATGCAATACCAGTCATCCTGACCGTCATTATGTGAAGTTACCTGTCAGTATCTTTAATACGGCGGTATATCGAGGGTTGCCTTCAAAACGAAATTTGGCTGCACCTGCGGTGACCGCTTGGCTGAAGGACATTCAACATCATGATGCAGACCTGCAAAAAACACAGGTGGCATTTTTGGGCGAAATTGCGAGTCTCACTTTACAACAGCCGTGTTTTGATCAGATAGACGGTGCGCCTTACCAATTTAAAGAATTGTTTGGTTGCTTATGGCGTGAAAGTGTAGAGCCTTACATCGGTGAACATCAGTTAGCGCTTTCCCAAGCAGCATTGTTGCATCGAGATCTAAATGGTCAGTCTATTTTATCCGTGTTGATTCAGGCTTCAGGTTTGACGCCTTTGCAATGGTTGAAGCGTTTTGCCGAAGTTTGTGTAACACCGTTACTGATTTGCTTATACAAATATGGTTTGGCTTTTTCTCCACACGGTGAAAACACCATGTTGATCCATGAAAATGGTTTACCGAAAAAAATGGTGCTGAAGGACTTTATTGATGATGTCAATTTAGTTGATGAAGATTTTCCAGAACTCGAAAATTTACCACCTGAAGGGCAAATTTTACTGCGTCATTCTGCTGAAGAACTTAGTCACTTTATCTTTACAGGTTTGTTCATGGTGCATTACCGCTATATCTGTAATGTCTTCCTTGAAGATTATCCAGAGCATACAGAACTTGAGTTTTGGCAAACCATCTCCACCGTGATTGACGAATTTCATCAGGCACATCCTGAATTGGCAGATCGTATTGAAAAATTCAGTATGTTCCGTCCAAGGTTCGAGAAAATTTGTCTGAACCGAGTTCGACTGTTTACCACCAGTTATAACGACGAAGCAGAACGCCCAGTACCTGTATTTTTAGATCCAATTGCAAACCCTGTGAGTCCAAGCACGTTAAATCAGTGGGCAGAACAACAGCATACTGCTAAGCAGAAAATGACAACCAACCGTATTGCTTCATAAGCAGATTTTTGAGCTAAGAACAGAAAAGATTAAACAAATTTAAAGGACGACATCATGACAACGTTATCACGACAACTACCTGATTTTTATGAGTACCATGAGAATGAGACGCAATACTATTTACGACAAATGCAATATCCAGAAGATATGGCTTTGGTTCATAAATGGATGCATGAACCTCATGTTATTCCACAGTGGCAGCTCAATAAGTCAGAAACTGAACTAAAAGTGTATTACGAAAAAATGCTGGCAGATGATCATCACCGAATTTTGATTGTGGGGGTAAATGGTGAAGATGTGGGCTACACAGAGATCTACGAAGGAAAACGGGATCGATTAGGTTTGTACTACGACGGTGATGAGCTTGATCTAGGTTGGCATTTGTTATTTGGTGAAAAGTCCGTTTTTGGTAAAGGCTATTTACGTCCCGTCATGCGTTTATTGAGTTTTTATATCTTTGAAAATGCTGCATCAGCCAAGATTGTGGGAGAGCCTGATCATAGTGTGAAGCCTTATGCCGTCGTAGTTGAAGACATGTGCTATGAAGCGCAGCGCCTAATCCCAATGCCTGAAAAGACCGCCATGTTGTATTACTGCTTTAGAGAAACATTTTATTCAAAATTTGGTCATTACTTAAACGACTCCAAGGCATTTCAGCATCAGCAACTAGCTAAGGCGGTGTCATGAGTTATCGCTGCACCCACATGCACATACTGGACATGCGCTTTTCAGCGCATGTTTCAGTGGAAGAGTTTGAACAATGGTTGACTCAAGTTGAGCGCTTTTTTCTGAAAAGTCAGCCCTTTGTTTTGGTTATGCAAACGGCTGAGGGAACGACTTTTCCTGAAGAATATCGGCAAATACAGGCCGTTTGGTACAAGAAGTTTAAACATCTCTTTTTTCAATATTGTTTGGGTCTGGTGCGTATTGCGCAAGATCCAGATGACTTCAAACGTTTAAATACACCCGCGCTGCATGCAGCGTGGCGTGTGCCTTATTACGTTTCATTAGAACAGTCTGATGCGCTGCAATGGGCAGTGCAGAGGTGGATATGCAACAACACTCAAGAAAATTAAATCATGCAATTTCACCATCTCAAATTTCAGTCCTGAGTTTGAGCGTCGTGATTATTTTGTACTTAGCACATGCATTGCCTTTGTATTTTTACAATGTGGCTTTGCCTGCCATTTTACGACATCAAGGGGTAGATTTACGCTGGATCGGCATGTTATCGCTGCTTTATATTCCATGGGCATTCAAGTTTTTTTGGGCGCCTTGGATCGATCAGCTCTATGTCAAAAAACTCGGTAAACGTAAAACATGGCTGTTGTTTACGCAAATCGCATTGGTACTGGGGGTACTGGTTTTAGCCTTTACGCAGTTTTCTTATGGGCTGACTTTATTTGTCATTGTTGGTTTATGGATTTCAACGTTTGCGGCAACGCAAGATATTGCGATTGATGGTTATACCGTAGAGAAATTTACCGAAGGCAATTACCGTCTGGGCAGTATGGCACAGAGTATTGGGGTGGCCGTCGGTAGCATGCTTGGTGGCGCTGCAACTTTATGGATTTACCAATATTGGGGTTGGCAGTCAGCGCTCACAACTTTAGCGCTGCTGACATTTTTAACCATGTTTGCTGTGTTTTTTATTCAAGAAGAACCACAAACTCAAATTGCCAAAGCCAAACCAAGCCTACGACAAGCGTTTAAACGACCTGCGATTCGTTGGGCCTTGCTGCTCATCGTTTGTTATCGCGTGGTGGAAGCACCCGCTATGGCAATGCTGAATCCCATGTTGATCGATCAAAAATGGTCACTGTCTCAGATCGGGGTGTTGATGTCTGTGGTCGGTGCCGGTGTCGGTCTGATTGCAGCTGTTAGTGCAGCTGTATTGCTGAAAAAAATCAAAGCGACGCAATTGTTGGTCTGGGCAGGATGGTTACGTACATTGCTATATGCCGTCATTGGGGCAGCCGTTGTATTGGAGTGGTTGAATCAATGGCATCTGCTTTTAGGTCTATTTGTCGTGTTGATGCTAGCCATTCGTTATATCGCCATGACATCACTCTATGCCTATTTCATGCAGACCAGTTCTAAAGAACAGGCGGGTACCGATTTCACCATATTAGTGTGCTTTGAATTGCTCGTTTACTTCATTGGCGGTGCATTTTCAGGCTTTCTCGCAAAATCATTAGGCTATGGACATTTTTACTTGGTATTGGCAATTGGCTCAGTAATCAGCGTCTTAATTAGTCAGCGCATTGTTTTAAAAACACAAAATTTTAAAACTCAAACACTTCCGACTCAATCGGAACTCTAAGAAATGGAAAAGAATATGAAACGTTTAGCTCTACCGATGCAACTGACGTGTCTCAGCCTTGCAATTTGCACTCAGCTTTATGCACAAGACGTCACAACGGACACAGCACAAAATACTGCAGTTGAAACACAAACTGCAGTAGCTACTAAAATGGCACCGATTGTTGTGACGGCAACTCGTTCTGCGAAAAGCATTGCCGATATTGCGGGTACGGTGTACAGCATTCCTAAAGAAGAAATTGAAAAACAAGCCAATGCAGGTAAAAGCACAGCTGATATTGTTGGTTTATTGGTGCCATCACTGACTCCATCGAGTGGTACAACGTCTAACTATGGGATGACCATGCGTGGACGTGTGGTGCAATACATGATCGATGGTGTGCCGCAAACGGGATATCGTGATGGATCTCGACAACTGGCGAGTATTAGCCCGTCGATGATTGAACGAATTGAAGTGGTCTCTGGCGCAAGTAGTATTTATGGTTCAGGTGCGACAGGCGGTATTATCAATATCATCACCAAACGAGGTGGATCTGAACCGCTGAGTTTTGAAACGAAAGTCGGTGTTACTTCTGGTAATAACTTTAAGTCTGATGCTCTGGCTTATGAAGCTGCACAAACCATGAACTTTAATCAAGGCAATTTACGCGGAACTTTAGGTGCAAGCTATACCAAACGTGGTGAAATACAAGATAGTCATGGCAACCGTATTGGACCTGAAATTGCACAAACAGACCGTCAAGATACCGACACTTTAGATCTAAATGGTCGTGTCAGTTGGAAAATTGCCGATGGTCAAACGCTGAGTTTTGGCGCGCAATATTATAATGATGAGCAAGATAGTGACTATGGCCCTGACTATGGTCCAAATTTAAATGCGCTGCGCTCACAGCCCGTGGGTGGCAAGCTGCCGTTGTCATTAAATGCGGTAAAAGGCTTACAACTTGCTGAACAACCACAAACTGAACGTTATAGCGTCAACGCACAATATGAAAATCAAGATATTTTAGGCCACCGTCTAAACGCTGAAACCTATTATCGAAATGAAAAAGCACGGTGGTTCCCATCTGCACGTCAAATGGCACCTGAACTCTTCTTGGTGTATCAGTCAGAAACCGATATCGATGTTTTAGGCGCGCGTGTTGCTCTACAAAAAGATCTTAACTTAAATGGTCGTGAACTGGGTTTAACCTATGGTGTGGACTATGAAAATGAAAAAGATCAACAAAATATCCAAATGTATGACAGCGCAACGTTTATTCAAAGTAATGGTTTGAGTTATCAGCCGTTTAACTACTATGCCTTTGGCCCAGATGTTGAAACAGAAAAACTTGGCGTATTTGCCCAAGCGCAATATGAATTAACCGACCGACTTGGCTTACAAGCAGGCATTCGCCATGAACGTGTAGAAAGCGATGTCGATTCATCTGTGCCTTATATGGAAGCAATTACTGCAGATTTAACCCCAGGTTATGTGGCGAAAACACTGAATGGCGGCAAAGTAAAACATGATGCAACGCTGTTTAATGTTGGCGCGGTGTATCACTTAAGAGATGCACAGCAAGTGTTTGCTAATTTCTCACAAGGTTCAAACTTGCCCGATGTGCAACGTATGCTGCGCGATGTGCCGGCACATTCTGTGATTAATAGCCAAACCATTGACCCGATTAAAGTCAATAACTATGAACTCGGTTGGCGTGTACAAAATGCCGGTGGTTTAAATGCAGGAGTCACGGCTTTTTATAATGACTCAGATAAAAGCCTGAAATTTGGTGCGCCGAATTACACCATTGATGTTATTGATACCGATGAACGTATCTATGGTGTCGAAGCCAATGCCAGTTATGAAGTTCAACCAAATTGGACGGTTGGGGGCACAGTTGCATATACCACGGGCCAATTTAAAAATACCCAAGGTGACTGGCAAGAATTGGATGCCATTCGTGTAGCACCTTTAAAAGGTACAGCATTTTCAGAGTGGCAATTTGATAATGACATGAGCCTACGTGTTCAAGCTTTAGCGATTGGCGGTACAGACAAAGCCCAAAAAGACGCTGTGAAATATGGATCTGCTCCAGCAGCGTCAATTAAAGGCTTTGCAACGATGGACGTGATTGCCAATGCAAAAGTAGGACCGGGTAATGTGGGCTTTGGTGTCTACAACGTGTGGAATACGGATTATAAGTCGGTATACAGTCAGTCGGTTGAAACTGTCTATGGCCCAATTTCTAGCCTAGCGGCTCAAGGTCGCACCTACGGTTTAAGTTATACGGTGAAATACTGATTTAAAGCCTGAATCAGGTTTAAAGCACGGTATCGTGACTTACAAAATAGAGGTGGCTTAAGTCACCTCTATTGTTTATAACGTAGCCATTAAAAATGGATAACAAAAATAATGGATCGAAATAATAAACTGTTTATTGCTGCCAGTCTTGCCAATGGTGCAAGTTTCTCGATGATATTGCCGCTGTTGGCGCCATTGGTTCGTGAGTTAAAATTTTCTGAACTACAAGGCGGTGCGATGGTTTCCGTCGGTGCGCTGCTGATGGCTGTTGGTGCCATTTACATTTCAAAAAATCAATCCAAGTTTTCGATTTATCAGTTGTTGAGTATCGGTTTTGTGGGCATGGCAGTGACATGGGGGCTATTTACAGCCCTGTTGATGTATGGCCTTACTGTTCAGATAGGGATGTTGCTGCTATTTAGTTTATTGATGTTGTCACGCGCAGCGACTGGGGTATTTATGGCGATGCCACAGATTGCCTTGCAAACTTATGTGATGACCCGTTTTAGCAATGAGCAGCAGCGTTCACAAGCAATGTCAAAATTCGGTGCATTAAATAGTGCAGGCGTGATCATTGGTCCATTTCTAACCACCTTGCTGCTGGGCTTTGGTGGAATCATGACGCCGCTTTGGGCAGCAATCATTATTTTAGCGTTGATTTCTGTGGTCTTGGTGTTCAGCTTTGACCGACATACCGAACAGCATAGCGTTGAAAAGCTAGTGACAGAAAAGCATGAGGCAGCATCTACGGATTTGAGCATTCAGCAATGCTATCCATGGTTAATGTTGGGATTTAGTCTCTATCTTGCCATCGTGACCGTAAATTTAACGGCCGGGTTTTATATTCAAGACCGCTTTAATATGACTGCTGCAGAAGGCGCAGTGCATTTTGCAGAATGTTCTCTTGTCGTCGGTATTGCTTTGGTGATTATGCAAACGCTGATTTCTAAGTATTTAAATTGGTCCGTATATCGCTTACTGTGGGTTGGGCTGTTTAGCATGGCAGTAGCCTTGCTGATTTCGGTTTTCACCAATGAATTACTGATATTTCAAGCCACGTACCTGTTATATGGTATATCGGTAGCATGTTTAATCCCTGCATTTACAACGGGTGCAGCGCAAACGGCGCCCAGTGCGTTACAGACTAAGGTGGCAAGTTGGTGTACAGCCACTCAGGCTTTGAGTTTTGTTGTCGGGCCACTGATTAGTACGGGTTTATACCAGTGGCACAAAGAATTTCCGTATTATTTTTTATTTTTAGTGATGCTCGGTCTGATCGTATTCTTTTTATTTCAAACCAAAACTCAAACCGTGAAGCGAGTGACTGAGTGAAATATGCATCGAGTTGTATAAATACTTCAATAGGTCGGTGTGAAGATAGGACTATCCTACCAATAGATGGTTTTGATTACATGATGTTACTTGATCGGTGATTGATCTTACAAAATAGATTTTAAAAGCAAGATTTTTGATTAAAAAATAACCACAATTGTTTCATTAATTCTCAAAGTACTGAATCAATAGTTTTCTCCGTTATTCTTTTTACATAAAAAAATAACGGAGGTTAAATGCTTAAATTTAATAATGATTTGGTTCTGGGCGCCATTTTTGATATGGATGGAACAATGTTTGATACTGAACGTTTACGGTTTCAAACATTGAAACAGGCATCTCTTGAATTGACCGGTGTTGAGTTTTCCGAATCGTATCTGATGAATTGTTTGGGGTTAAGTGCACAAAGCGCGCATCGATTGGCCCAAGCCGAATATGATGAAAACATTCCATACGCAGATATTCGCAAACGCGCAGATGAATTAGAGTTGGAGCATGTTCGTCAGTTTGGTGTACCGATCAAAAAAGGCTTGGTTCAAGTATTAGAACGCTTACGCAAGTCAGGACTGAGGATGGCCGTGGCAACATCGAGTCGCCGTGCAATCGCAGAAGAATATCTCATCAATGCCAATGTGTATAAGTTCTTTGATGTCTTAGTCTGTGGCGATGAAGTTGAAAATGGTAAGCCACATCCTGAAATATTTATGCGTGCTGCCGCAAAGCTGAATTTAAATCCTGCTGATTGTTTGATGTTTGAAGACTCGGAAAATGGTGTGACTTCGGCCTTTGACGCTGGCGGTATTACCGTACTGTTTAAAGATATTAAATCGCCCAATCAAAACATGCTGTCCAAAGCCAAATATTATTATGAATGTATGTATGACTGTTTGACGGAACTTGACCCGTTCACTGCGCATTTAGAGATGCCGCATGTGCAAGAGGCTTTTCCACAAACCCTTAATCAGCTCACTGTCGGTATTCATGGTTTTGGAGCGATTGGTGGTGGCTATTTAGCTCAAATTTTGTCGCATTGGGATGGTTATACTCGCCCGAAAAAAATCTATGCTTCGACACGTAACCCTTTATATCGTTCTGCGGTCAATGCATTTGGTACCTACTGTATTCGCTATGGTCAATTGTCTTATGACGAACGCATTGAAAACATGGCAGTCATTGATGCTGAAAATATTCAGCAGATGCAAGAGATGTACACAGAGTCAAGTTTGGTTGCCATCTGTTTGCCTGAAAAAGCGATTGCAGAAGAGGCCAAAACCATTGCACAAGGCCTGTATGCACGACATATTGCACATGATGAGAAAGCCATCGAACCTCTAACGATGCTGATCATTTTGAACAAAGTCGGAGCAAAACAATTATTAATGTCACATTTAAAACAGGCTTTAACTGAGCTTGCTGGAGCGGTTGTTGCAGAGAAAATCATGCAACAACACTATTTTTGCGATACCGTGGTCAACCGCATGGTATCTAAGTTAAGTGACCAAAACTTATATCGTCAGCTCCGTATAAAATATAATATCTTCAAACAATTTCAATTAGATGAAGTTGAAGTGAATGCTCAATTAGACTTAGAAGATGCGACGAAATTAAATCCTGATCAGGAACGTCAAGCCACTTTATATGTTGAGGATATGCGCCGAAATTTCCACCCAAGTCATATATTGCAAAGCATGGATTTAATTTTATTTAACTCAGAATCTGACATGCCGATCTATGTAGAAAATAACAGTCCTTTGTTAGAAAAAATGCGTCAAATGATTTTGGTCGATCATATTGAAGATATTCAATTAATTAAAAATCGCTTATGGAATGGCGTACATGCCATGTTGGCTTGGCAATCAGCACTGTTCAATCATCAAACCATAGGTGTGGCACTTGCAGATCATCGGGTTGATCAATTTATGCATGAACTTATTGACGAGGTGCAGGCTGGTTTAGCACGACGCTTACCAAATCGTGCTTTTGATCTAACACGACTGGCAGAAAGCTTTATAAACTCTTGTGAACATGCGTATAAAGATCCATGTGCGCGTGTGGCACGAGATCCTTTACGTAAACTTGCAATTAATGAACGAGTGTTGGGCTCGTTGGCGACCAATGTGAAATATGGACTGGAGACAACGCACCTACAGCAAGGTATTGTCTATGGTTTGATGTATGCCGTGAGTGTTAATCAATGTTCGATGGATCAGGCTATCAACTTTATCCAGTTGCAATTTTCAGAACTGAAAAAGACAAACGAGCTTGAACAACTGGAACGTATTGAACAGATTGAGGCCAATGTAATGATACAGTTGCAGCATTTTTCTGATCAGTCCACAGAGCAGTTTACATCTTGGAAAAACCATGCTGTAACGCAAGATCAGAAAGATACTGCGAAATTTGCCTAAAATATAATGCTTATCTGTGCGCAATATATATTGAATCAAAAATGCTGAGTATGACTCGGCATTTTTTTTCTTAAATAGAGGTCTTAGATGAATGAATTTCAGTTCTAACTGAATATTACTAAATCAAAATTGGGTAAAGTCTGTTTTGATTCATGCTTTAATAAAGCAGATTGAATTTAAAGTGATTTATCTGTGTTTCTAAAACCTTCAACGCAAGTCGTACCGACGCTCAATCAGGATTATCCCGATTGGCATCAAGGTCGTCAGCACTATGCTTTGTGGTATCTAGAAATACAGGATCCTAAATTATTGGAATATCTCACAGCACTTCGAGCGCAGTTTTCAGATCTTTTATACACGCCGAATACGCGCCAATTTCATATCACCGTGTTTATTTGTGGTTTTTTTCAAGAGCTGAATAAAACCCAATTAATCGATCATTCTGAACAACGATGGAATGATAATTTCTCAGCAGATGAATTGGCACTGCACCAACAACAACTTCGACAGTTATCGCTATCTAATATTTGGTTACGTACAGGTCAGATCAATAGCTTTCAAAGCGCGTTGTTTATTGAAATTGTGGATGTAGAGCGTAAGTTAGAGCATCTACGTCAAGCTTTGAATTTAACTTCGAATGAAATTGCACCAATAGACTATTGTCCGCATATCACATTGGGCTTGTATAAACAGGCATGGTATAGCGATGATATTTTTGAAAGAATCCAACGAATTGAACAGCACAGCTTTGATTTTGAAAGTGAGCAGCTGACTTTTGGTCATTATCAGGCTCAAGTACTACAAGGGGCGTTGAGTCCTTATTATCAACATCAGTTTAGACAAAATATAGAGATGACACAGTCATGATTCATTTTATTTTGGGTGGGGCACGTTCAGGGAAGAGCCGACTTGCAGAACAAAAAGCCAAAGAAAGTGCTCAAGCCGTCATCTATGTGGCTACAGCACAAGCCAATGATGAGGAAATGCAGGAGCGAATTCAGCATCATCAAGCCGACCGCCCAGAGCATTGGAGGCTGATTGAAGAGCCTTTGTATTTAGCCGATCGCTTAGTTGAAATAGACCAAGCTCATCAAACCATTCTTATCGATTGTTTAACGCTGTGGATGAGTAATGTATTGCTGCATGAACAAGCAGACTTTCAACAGCAACAATGCCAAAAATTACTTACGGTGCTGCCAACATTAAAGTCAGACATTATTTTAGTCAGTAACGAAACTGGACTAGGCGTTGTTCCCATGGGACAAATCAGTCGAAAATTCGTCGATGAATCTGGGCGCTTACATCAACAAATTGGTCAAATTGCTGACCATGTGGTGTTTTGTGTTGCAGGTTTTCCAATGATCTTAAAAGGAGATAAAGCATGAACTGGTGGCAAGAACCCTGTCAAAATCCGAGTATCGAAGCAAAGCAACAGGCGGCAAATCACCAGTTACAGCTAACCAAACCTACGGGTTCACTTTCAGAGCTTGAAAATGTTGCGGTGCAACTTGCATCATTACAAAACACAGATCAGCCCAATATCGATTTTCCGTGGATTACCATCTTTGCTGGTGATCATGGTGTGATGGAAGAAAATATTTCAGCCTACCCACAAGCCGTCACACGCCAAATGCTACAAAACTTCACGACAGGTGGAGCATGTATTAGTGTCATTGCACGTGAGTATCAAGCCAAACTACAAGTGATTGACTGTGGCTCTGTAGGTGAAGCCTATGAATATGCAGGGGTTGAGCGCTACTGTATTGCAGCGGGTACAGCAAATTTTGCTAAAACTGTTGCGATGAGCGAATCACAATGTATTGAAGCGATGAATCTCGGCCGTAAAAGTGTTGAAAATGCTATCGCTGCAGGTGCGTCTATTTATGTCGCAGGGGAAATGGGCATTGGCAATACCTGCTCGGCCTCTGCTGTTGCATGTTTTTTATTTAATGAGCCGGCCGAAAAATTGACAGGTGTTGGTACAGGTATTCGTGCTGAACAATTGGCACATAAGAAACAAGTGATTGATCAGGCCTTGGCTTTACATCACGACTATGTCGGCCAAGATGTCTTTAAAGCCCTATGTGCTGTAGGTGGTTTGGAAATTGCCGCAATGGTTGGAGCATACATTCGCTGTGCGCAATTGGGGCTAGCAATGGTCGTGGATGGATTTATTAGTACGGTTTCTGCCTTGGTCGCTGTTCGTTTAAATCCTGCTGTACGTGAATGGATGCTTTTTGGTCATCAATCGGCTGAATATGGGCACCAACGTTTACTTCAAGCCCTTGAAGCTGAACCACTCTTAAAGTTGAATTTACGTTTAGGTGAAGGCAGCGGTGCCGGTGCGGCATTAGGTTTAATTCGTTTGGCATGTCGTTTACATAACAACATGGCAACTTTCGCGCAAGCTGCTGTGATTGGTGAAAAAGTTTAAATGGAACATTTCCGTTTAGATATATTGCGTCATGGTGAGACTGAACTGAGCCATACCTTACGTGGCTCTACAGATGATACTTTGACGCAAAAAGGTTGGCAGCAGATGCAGCAGACCATAGATGATGTATTGAACGTCATACATACACACGGTTTAGCGAACTGGGATGTCATCATCACTTCTGACTTACAGCGCTGCCGTTTATTTGCTTTAGATTTGTCTCAACAACTCAAATGTCCAATGTTTGAAAATGCGAAGTTTCAAGAAATGCATTTTGGCGACTGGGAAGCGGTATCAACCAAGCATATCTATGAAAACACCCCAGAGTTACTCGCACAGTTTTGGCAAAGTCCCAGCACATTTACGCCACCGAATGCAGAAAGTCTTCAGCAATTTCAACAACGGATCTTAAGCGGTCTAGATGAGCTAGTCTTGCAGGCTCAACAGCATCATTGGCAACGCGTTTTATTGGTTTCCCATGGTGGCGTGATTAAATTATTAAAATGTATGGCACAGCAAAGTCACTTAGATGATTTATTAAAAATGACGGCTGAATTGGGACAATTAAATTCATTTCTTGTTCAAAATCGCGCAAATATCCGTCTTTTGGAGCAAAGTGAATGACACCTTTTTGGATTGCTCTACAGTTTCTCACGACTTTTCCGATTCAACTTAAAGCGATGCCATCGAAACAGCAAAATGGACAGTCTTTACTGTTTTATCCAGTGGTGGGATTGCTGATCGGTGGCATTCTTGCCTTGCTTGCTTTTACATTGCATAGTCTGCCGATTATCTTACTCAGCAGTATTTTGCTGGTAGTTTGGATTTGGCTCACAGGTGGATTACATCTAGATGGTTTAGCTGATACGGCAGATGCGTGGGTCGGTGGCTTTGGTGATGCCGAGCGTACACTTAAAATCATGAAAGACCCTGCATGTGGGCCGATTGGTGTGTTGAGCCTCGTCGTGATTTGCTTACTCAAATGGTCGGCGCTTTATGTTTTGCTACAACAGCAAATGTATTTGGCATTAATTGTATTTCCAGTATTAGGTCGTTTAGCCCCTTTATTTTTGTTTTTAACAACTCAGTATGTTCGTGAAAAAGGCTTGGGCTCATCGATAGCAGCAACTATTCCACGAAAGTCGGCATACCTGGTCTTTATACTCTGCCTAAGTGCATGTTTGTATTTTAGCTGGACTGGAGTGGTGAGTATATTCGCGTTTATTTGTACTTTACTGTATTTGCGATGGAAATTTATTCAGCGTATAGGTGGCGTAACGGGAGATACAATTGGTGCAGCGATTGAAATTACAGAAGTGTCGAGTCTCTTAGCGTTTGTCATAGCACTACATTATGTAATTGCTTAGTTTTTACAGTGAAATGACTTAACTCCTGATTTAAAAAAAGCCCAGCTATTGCACTGGGCTTTTTATTTTATCCCAACAGATAAATGACTAAATGAATAAGCGATGGCCCAAGCAATACCATAAATACTCCAGCAAGTACCATGCTCAAGCATGCTGCTACACCTTCTTCTTTATGACGTGATAATGCTTTACTTGTACCAAATCCGTGTGCAGCATTGCCAAGAGCCGCACCTTGTGCAAAGCGTGAATGCAATTTAAGCCCAGCCAAAACTAGGTCAGCCATAGCCACGCCGGCAATCCCAGTAATCATGGTAAATAGAATCACCAATTCGACTGAACCTCCAATATTCGAGGTAAGTTCCATGGCAAAGGGGGTAGAAATGGAACGTGCCATTAAGCTATAAGACGTTTCTTGGTCAAACTGAAACAACTGTGCCAAATAAAAAGCACTAATAATCCCAGCTAACATGCCAATCACGATGCCTAAACTAATGCTCAGCGCATGCTGACGGATAATTTGCCGATATTCATAGATGGGAATAGCAAAGGCCACAGTGGCAGGGCCGAGCATCCATACAATCCATTGGCTTTCTTGCATATAGGTGTCATATGAAATATGAAAGCAAAGCATGAGTATAATCAGCACAAACGGGACGAATAGTGCAGGGGAAAGAACCATATACGGTAACTTACGATGTAGCTTTTTCGCCAAAATATAACCGATTAGGGTCAGGACGAAAAACAATACAGAGATGCTGTTCAACCCAAAATCGTTCATAAGGTTTTTCCTGCTGTGTTGACATCATGATCTGTCGCAGTTTGGTGTTTCGCTTTAAGTTTTGCCTCGAGTTTAAAGCCCCAATAAACCGTAAATGCTGTAAACACCATGACACAGACGGTACCCAGTACCACGGCTAAAATTAACTGCCAGCCAGAGCTGAGTAATAAATCTTGATATTTAATTAATCCAACTACACAGGGGATAAAGAATAGAACCAGTTCAGCCAAAATAAAATCTGAGCCTTGTTTGACCCACTGCATTTTAAATAAACCACTCAACAATGCAGCTAATAGCAGCAATAAACCAATCACGCCAGCAGAGATCGGCAAGTTAAACCATGATTGAATGCAAGAGCCGATCCACCAGATCAATATCAATAAACTTAGCTGGGCTAAGGTCTTGAGAAACTGGGTAAATTTGGAAGTAGATTGTGGAAACGTATCCATGAGACGACAGTAGAATAGGAGATGACGCTATTTTAAAAGTGCATACCCTGTATAATTATGAATAATTAATTATTAATTATGCTTAAATGGAATAATAATGGACATTAAAAGCCTAAAAGTCTTTGTGACCATCGTACAAAAACAGAGTTTTAGTCATGCAGCTGAAGCGCTTTTTGTCACTCAGCCGACCATTAGCAAATTAATTCGTCAGTTAGAAGACGAGATCGGCGTGCCTTTATTTCATAAAGGAGAAGCAGGTCGAAAAAGGGAAGCACAGCTCACCTATATGGGAGAGCAGATTTATCAGCATGCTTTAGTGATTTTGAATGAACAACAACGGATGCTTGATACAGTCACCCAAGTTCGTGCCTTAAAACAAGGTAAATTGACTCTAGGTTTACCGCCATTGGCATCGGTGATGTTTAGTCAGTTAATCGCGCTGTTTCATAAAAAATACCCGAATATTGAACTGAGCTTTTTTGAGGTAGGTGCGACGGGTATTGAAAGTGCTATTTTAAAAAAACAGGTCGATGTCGGGATTATTTTGGGTCACTTGAAACCGGTGTTGAGCGGTATTCCGGTGATGGAGTCACCTTTATGTTTATTATCCAAAAAAAACTCACAGTGGCGTAAGCGAAAAACCGTTTCGTTGATTGAATTAAAAGAAGAATCTTTTTTATTGTATGACGATACCTTCACACTCAATGACATCATTATACAGGCGGCAAATTACGTCGGATTTGAGCCCAATGTGGTATGTAAAAGCAGCCAGTGGGACTTCATCGCCAAAATGGTGGATTCAAATGTTGGGATTGCACTCCTGCCTAAAATTTATTGTGAACAACTTGATGCGGTAAAATACCATGTGGCTGAATTAGAAAATCCGAACTTAGACTGGAAACTCAGCATGGCCTGGAATACCACTGTTGCCATGAGTCCCGCAACGCGTGCATGGCTAGAAATCATTGAAGACAATAAAGACAAAATACATTTTTAGTTCATTCACAGATCAAGTCGATGAAATAAAAGATTGGAAATGGAGGTGGATTTACGATTTGTACATCAAAGATTATTGAAAAGGATTTTGCAAAATCAACATGCATGAATTAAATTGGGTGTTGGTCGTTATTTTTGATGGTTCATAAAATGAAATGGGATGATATTGGTCAACAACCGTGTTCAATCGCTCGTGCGCTTTCTGTGCTAGGGGACCGTTGGACCATGTTGATTATCCGTAATGCATTTATGGGCATTCGACGTTTTGATGACTTTCAACAAAATCTCGGTGTGACGCGTCATGTGTTATCTGACCGATTAAAGCGTTTGGTTGAAGAAGGTATTTTAACCAAAGTTGCTTATGTCGAGCGTCAGGAACGTTTTGAATATCGACTGACTCAAAAAGGCTTAGACTTGTATCCAATCCTTCTAGCTATGACCCATTGGGCTGATCAATATATGGATCAGGGCTTAGGATCACCTGTTGAATATGTCCATCAGGCATGTGGGCAAAAATTTAAACCGGTTTTAGTGTGCTCATGTTGTGCTGAACCGATCCAAGCCAAACAGGTCAAACCGATATTTACCCAAGCCTATTACATCGCTCTAAATCAATTAAAACCTGCCTAAGCTGTTTTATGGCTTTCTTCAAGATGCTGATTTGCATCTATTTAGCCAAATTAGCCTAAGCGGTATTTGGGTTGCTTTAAAATCACAAACAATTTGCAGGTTTAGGGATGCCCGCTAAACGACTTAAATGTCGAGCGACCAAACCGGTGTTAAATTTGTCTTGTAACACCGCATTATTAATATCAGCGCTCACCGTTTTCATTAAAAATTTAATGAGTGGGCGAGTTGCCGGCGAGTGACCAAACTGTTGATAAAACTGTCGCACAGCTTGTAAAACTTCAAAATGCCAAGGGCTTAACTCAAGTTCTAAACTTTTAGCCAGTTCTTGGGCAACAGTTTCATTCCAAATAGTGTAATCCACCAAATGGCCATCTTGGTCTAATTCAAGATTCATATTCATTCCAAAAGAGAAGATTGTAGAAATGGATCGCTTTTACTCAAATTATTTGAGTGAAATACATCGTTTAAATTTCAGGCATAGATCAGCAAAAGCGGCATAGTCGATCACTTTCATATGACTATAATTCATACTTTTACCTAAAATTTCAGCATCATTTTCAAGTACATAACATGTGCCAAATTGCTGAATTTGTTCATCTGCAATATGTAAGACTGCTTCACCCATTAGTATGATTGAATCTTCAGGGTTGATTAAACTGGCTAACTGCTGGATGTGCTGTAGGGTATTGGCATAGCTGGCTTGGACTAAATACAGCGTAGAATTTGACATCATCATTCCTCTTTTACCAATACAACACATGATCAAATTGTTGAATCAATTCAGTATTGAATTGAACAAACTCAAGCTCTTGCTCACTGTTGATCACAAATGGATGCTGCGAATTTTTTTGTTCAATATAAATCGGGGTGAGATCATAAAACTCAAAGCTATCAACCATGTTGGATGCGAGTTTAAATGCATGCTTGAGTTGACTAAACTCTTGTTCGGCTTGAAGTAAGCTCAGCGCAGCATCTTTGAGCAACACTTTAACGTCACAGCCGAAGGTTGCAAGCACCATGGTCGCAGAAAGACTTTCATGTACTTGTAAGCTTGCAAGATTTGCATGGGTTAAAACAACCAGTACAGATTTCACGTAATTTTCCTTTTCAATGCTACAAATGCGCGGCAATCAAAATACTTAGAATTGCAATAAACGGTCTGCAGTTTGTACGGCATCGGCAAGTTCACCTAAGCCCACAAGTTCAAAATGCTCAGCTAGATTATGTTGCTGAATATTGTGACGCTGAGCATTTTCCTGATCTGTGATCCCACGTGCGAGAGCTGCACTTACACAAACAGGTAAACGAATGCCGAGTTTTTGCCATTCACTGCTGAGTTTGCGCTGATCATCTGGCACCCATTGCAGAGCATTTGCCACATTTACACCATCTTGATAGAAAAAAACCCGAAAGTTTTCGCCTTTTTGTTTCAGCGCTTGGGCAAGGCCCAAAGCATGCCAAGCCAATATCGAAGTAGGTGAGGAGGTAATTAGTAATAGAGTACTCATCGAAATTCACTAAATGAATAAACGGTCTAGATCGACAGTTTGTTCTGAGTTCAGAAGAAAAAGCTAGTATACAATGATTTACTCAATGATCTGAATATTTGCAAAGTTTTGCTTATTTAGGCAGCGAAGTCATTGCCAATTTTTCTTCAAATATAACTTTGGGTTTATTTTGGATTCAGCCTCAAGCCGTCAGTTTTTCATAAATAAACTGTGCGGTTACATACTGAAAAATCTTTATATGAATAAAACGCAATTTTTGATTTTGCAGAGTGCTATGATCTTTTCATTTTTTAAACCATCTCATGAATATAGAGAAATTTAACTTAAGTTTATTTAATTCAATCAATGCTTCGGACAATGCTTTAGATTTCACCATTTCTTTCGCCATATTTATAGCCAATGATCTATTTTATATCGTGATTCTTTTGATGTTTTTGGCTTGGTTTAAAGGCAATTTTGATATCAAAAAACAAATCGTTAAAGCCACTGTTTTTACAATCGTCGCATTTCTTATCAGCCAAGTGATTTCAAGTTTTTTTTACTATCCTAGACCCTTTGTCTTGGACGTTGGACGCACGATTATAGAACATTCACCGAATGGATCATTCCCGAGTGATCACATGCTGTTTTTTAGCACGATTGCATTTTCTTATATATTTTCAAAGCAAAAAACCGTCGGCTATGTATTTCTAGCATTCGCTTTTCTTGTTGCATGGTCGAGAGTCTATTTAGGTGTGCATTATCCAATGGATATGGCGGGCGCGTTGATCATCGCTGTTTTGCTTAATTTTGTCGGACTGTCTTTATGGCGAAGCTATGGTTTTCATTTGGTGAGCATGATCTTAAAAGTTTACGAGTTCCTATTCTCAGCCATGATCAAAAAAGGCTATATCCGCTAAATTAAGTTCGCCAAATATTTGCGATTTCAAAAGTTTGCTGCTGTTATAGTTACATTGCCAACATCTTGCCAGATGAATATTTATGATGATTCATCTGGCGTTCACATCCAGATCCTATACCTCAAAAAATAGTCAGACTGCTCAATTCCATTTGCTCATTCGATAAGATCATCTCTAATATTTTGTTGCTGTCTAACATGCTTCGCAATGTAACTATTATTAAATATCTTCTTCAAAAAGCCTTCAACTCAAATGCCACGAAAACTTGTGATGTCTTCTAAATGGATCGCTAGCGAGGTCATTTGTCGTAAATCAAATACAGTTAATATTCATAACTGCAACACAGTCAAAATTCCAAAGCAGTAAGATAAAACTAGAATGCTCTTGCAGATTGTTCGGCTCATGGAAAATGCTGAGGCGAGGTTTAATAATTTTGATCTGTAGAAAAGTTGGTGACGACACCAAGATGATGCCAAAGAGTTGTAAAAGCTTGATAACTATAAGGAGTATCTAAACAATGATTTTAGTGACTGGTGGTTTAGGCTTTATAGGCTCACATATAGCCTTGAGTTTAATGGCTCAAGGTCAAGAAGTCATTATTGTGGATAATTTATCCAATGCAAATTTACAAACACTTGAACGACTAGAATTTATTTCAGGCATGTATGTACCTTTTGTCAAACTCGATATTCGAAATACTCCCGCACTCAATAAAGTATTTGAACAATATACCGTCGATGCTGTCATTCATACGGCAGGCTTTAAGTCATTGGAAGAATCCGTCCTTAAACCACTTGAATACTATAATGATAATGTCAGCTGTATCATGAGTTTGCTGCGTGCCATGCAGCGAACAGGTGTACGAACACTGATCCATTTATCAAGTTTGGCGGTATATGGTCAGTCTTCGGCAGAATTAACAGAAGACACAGAAATCAATTTTACCTATCCAAATCCCTATGTGAAATCTCAACAAATGGTGGAAGAAATTATACGGGATACGGCACGTACCGATAATGAGTGGAAAATTGCGATTTTGCGTTTAGGAAACGTCGCAGGTGCTTTCGAACATGCAGTTTTAGGTGAGTTTGTTGCGCCATTGCCAAAAAATATCGTGCCACTTGCGATGCAAGTCGGTGCTTTACAACGAGATTTTATTGAACTTCGCAAACAAGCCAAAACTGAAGATGGTACTGTGGAACGGAGTTTCTTGCATGTACTCGACTGTTGTAAGGCGGTGTGGCAATGTTTGCAATGGTTGTCGCAGCAACAATTTACTTGCGAGGCCTTTAATATTTCAGGTGAATTGGTTTCGATACAGCAACTGTTGGATACGCTTTCAGAAGTGACACAGGCGGAGATTAAGACGGTCGAATCTAGTTTTTACCCAAGCCATGAATATGACCAGCTTGGGGCAAGTACACAGAAAGCGAAAAGTACTTTTGATTGGCAGCCTGAACAAGATTTAAAGAAAATGCTAGAAGATGAATGGCGTTTCTATCAACAAACATTAAGAGGGAATTAACTCGTCTTGTTTTCGGTAAATTTAATCATCGTGCATGATTTTCTTTATAAAATCACGATAAAGATTATCAAATAAACCGCTCATAATTGATAATGGTTATTATTTACAAATCTAAGCAAGTTACCTAAACTGTATTTATCAGCAGAGTTTGATTCTGCATAGACGTTCAAGTTTTATAGATAAGGATATGAGGTCATTTATGCAAACACGTATTGAACATGACACAATGGGCGATGTTGAAGTACCTAGCGATGCGATGTGGGGTGCACAAACACAGCGTAGTTTGCAAAACTTTAAAATTGGTGGTGAACGTTTACCACGTCCAATGATTCGTGCAATGGGTCTCGTTAAAAAATCAGCAGCGATTACTAACGCAGCATTGGGTCAAATCCCTCAGGAACTTTCTGGTTATATCATCAATGCAGCCGAAGAAGTGATCTCAGGGCAGTGGGATGCACAATTTCCACTGGTAGTTTGGCAAACTGGTTCAGGTACGCAAAGTAACATGAACTGTAATGAGGTCATTGCCAATATTGCCAATCAAAAACTGGGTAATCCGTTGGGCTCACAAAAACCTGTCCATCCCAATGATCATGTCAATCGTGCTCAATCGACCAACGATTCATTCCCAACCGCAATTCATGTGGCTGCAAGTCTACAAATCAATGAGCTTTTAATTCCTGCAGTAACAAAACTGCGTAATACCTTAGAAGCTAAATCTAACGATTTTAAAGATATTGTTAAAATTGGCCGTACACATTTACAGGACGCAACGCCTTTAACATTAGGCCAAGAGTTTAGCGGCTATGTTTCACAGCTCGATCATGGTTTGAAGCGTTTAAATCAAGCTTTAGAAGGACTGTATGAATTACCACTAGGTGGTACAGCGGTCGGTACAGGTCTGAATGCACATCCTGAATATGCTGTAAAAGCAGCAGCAGAACTTGCGAAACAAACGGGTCTGCCATTTGTCACTGCGCCCAATAAATTTGAAGCACTTGCAGGGCGTGATGCAGCTGTATTCGCGTCGGGTGCTTTAAAAACACTTGCTGCAAGTTTAAATAAAATCGCCAATGATGTGCGCTGGTTAGCCAGTGGCCCACGCTGTGGTTTTGGTGAGCTACGTATTCCAGAAAATGAACCAGGCTCAAGCATCATGCCAGGTAAGGTCAATCCAACTCAAAGTGAAGCCATGACAATGGTGGTTGCTCAAGTACTTGGAAATGACACAACCATTAATGTTGCCGGTGCATCGGGTAACTTTGAATTAAACGTGTTTATGCCTGTTATTGCCTTTAACTTATTGCAATCTATTCAACTCCTCGGTGATGCATGTAATAGCTTTAATGACCACTGTGCAGTAGGCATTGAGCCAAACCGTGAAAAAATCGATCATTTCTTACATGATTCATTAATGTTAGTTACGGCACTCAATCCTGTAATTGGTTATGAAAATGCTGCAAAAGTTGCTAAAACTGCATATAAAGAAGGTAAAACTCTAAAGCAAGTTGCGGTAGAACTCGGTTTAGTCACTGCAGAGCAATTTGATGAAGTGGTTCGTCCTGAGCAAATGGTTTTACCCAATACCAAATAAATTGGTTTGAGATCATTCATCTAGAGTGTTTGAAAATAAAAAGAGGGGCTGATTCATATTAAGCCTCTCTTTTTATTGGATATATGATTGAATTATTTTTCAACTAGTTATTGCCTAACACAGATTCTTTGGATTCATATTCATCTTGAAATGTATGTATAGAAACCAGACGATTTATTAAAAATAGGGGAACGAACAAAATGAAGAAAGGCCTGATGATGAAGCGAGTAATTCATTGGATTGGGCTTTGAATTCATTGGCACACTTGTTAAAATGCCTTTCTTTTTCTGTTTTCGTTGCTATTTGACATTTGTTTGAATAAATATTTGCAAGACAGTGTTTTATTTAAGGATTTCCCCCAATGCTCACCATCTATTTGACAGATGTCCAAAAGAACGTTCAATTTAAAGACTATCCGGGCGAGCATCCTGTTAAATTTGTTTTGAATTTTAAAAAGATTTTCCCAAGTGTTATGGAGCTTTTGCTACCAGTTTTGCCTGAGAATGAAAATCTAGAAGAAATGAGCTGGGAATCAACAACGACAGATTTTGAAAAATTTAAATTACTACTCAGTGGGTGGGGCGTAATTGAGCTACGTTTGAATGCTATTGCCCAATATAAAGACCGTGCTTATGCAGATAACTTGGTAAAAAAAGCACAGCAAAAACGTAAAGAATATAAAAAAGCACAGTCAAAATTACAAACCGTTGAACTTGATTATTTATTCATGCACGAAGTTCATGGTTTGATTGATGCAGAGTTGGTCGAGCTAGGTGAAAAATTCTATCTACCGACTTTACGTGAGCTTTGGAAAAACCAAGTGTCAGCGAATGTATTAGAAGCAAAATTCTAAACTGCACACAGTTTTAGTCGAAAAATCCTCCGCTTAGGAGGATTTTTTATATGCACAGCAGAACTTCAGATTTACTGCGGCAAGTGACTGTTTCATAGTGACCCATCAAGCAAGTGAAGCATTGATCCTAAACAATATCGTGAACGGTCATCCCTTCTAAATACTTAAAATATTTCTGCTTAAAGGCTTTTAGACTTAACCAGTCATTTGTAGAAGGTCGTCTAATTCGATGGTAGTAAACTTTGAGAATAATACAGCATCGGTTTCTTTTCTAGTAGTAAACACTACCGTGAATCACATGGTCTTTTAATGTGGGAGACAAGCTTCGCTTACTGCATTATCCCATGAGCAGCATACTGTGTAAGGTCGCGACGGTTGTATACTAGAATACCGTTATTCATCAATAAATAGCCCCTACAATCATGATTACAGTACTTCGAGTCTGTGAAGTATTGCTTTGCAAGGAAATGTACCATGCACCTGTTTGGATAACCTTGATGAGCTACTGCTTAATTAAATGCATTACACGCATATCAATTGATGGTCTGATTTTACTTGACCATTACAATGGCTAGTTTGCCAACAGACAGTACAACGACTAAATAAACTTAGCATCCACATAAATACAACCCATCTTGCTTGGTACTGATATAAGTAATATCCGTTGTATGCTTATATTTGCGTGCAACTTTATTCAGTAAACTTAGCTTTTTAAATATTCTTAGATTCTACAGACAGAACATTCATTCATACGATAATCAAGATCATGTATGTCATGGACATGATTGTGCGCCTAAATGAGTATGATGCTGCCAATGGATAGCTTTCAAATCATCATACATAAATAAATCTAACATTTTTCATGCATAGAAGCGTGAAGTGCTGACACCTAGATATTTGCAGGCAGAAGAGACTGCAGTGATTATTTTTAACTGATCGGTGATAGATTTAAGTAAGTATATCGTTGCTTTGAATACTTTCTTAGCTTTACGAGTATAGGGCTATGCTGGCAGCATGTCGAAAGACACAGCAAACTATTAGCGAAAGAGTCTCTCAAAGATGCTAAAACTTGAAAATCATAAATGCGGACATTAAAAAGCCCCATGGTTAGGGGCTAGTCGTATCACTCGCGTGATACTCATATAAGGCTCATCTCATACTGCATGTATTAAAACATAAAATCGAAAAAATTGCTGAGCAAATTAGGCGGGTAAAACTAGGTTATTTTAGAAAAAAGCGATCGCTATACTTTGCCCTGAACATTTGTTCATTTCACTATAACCATAAAGAACTATATTGATGAAAGAATATAAAGTTGTTATCTATCAAGAAGGCATGCTGGGATCTTTACTGCTTGGCTCTTCAAAAGTTGATCCTGTTAAATTCACCAATTTTTTAAATCAAAATGCGCAGCAAGGTTGGGCGGTGATTACGATGGAAAAAGATATCCGCCGTATGCTACTTTTTTGGAAGCGTGAAGCTTATGTAGTTGTTTTGGAGAGAGAAATATGAAATATGGTGTCTTTAGCGCACTTATTATTTCAGTTTTATGGGGGTTATTAGCCATCGCTCAGTTGTGGTTTGAGTTGCTCAGTGTCGAAGTATTTACCAAAATAACCGTCACTGTGGCGATTCTAGAAGCCATCATTATTATCGCAACATTGGTCATACGTGAGTATTTGACAGATAAAAAATTGAAAAAAGATGGCTTTATAGATTAGACCGCATAAATAGGGCGATTGAGTGCTGAACTCAATTGCCCTTAAATTTTAAAGTCATCTTATAGATTAAATCTATATTGGCTCATTACTCAATCATCATAAGGTCAGCACTGCTGGCAGATTTTAATTGTCGTAGCGCAAAAATAGAGCGTGTATGGCGTATACCTTTCATAGAATATAAGTTTTTACGCAAAAAACGCTCATAGTGTTCAGCATTTTTAACCGCAACTTTCACTAAATAATCGTAATCGCCAGTGACTAAATGTGCTTCTACTACTTCTGGCATATTGGCTAAAGTTTCACTAAATTGATCTAAAATTTCATCGTCGTGACGTTCTAATGTAATTTCAATAAAGAATAATTCATTGATCCCAATCGATTTTGGGTTGATGTTGGCTGTATAGCCGTCGATAATTTTTAAATTTTCTAGACGCTTTAAGCGTGTCCAACACGGCGAAGAGGAGAGACCAACACGTTCAGAAAGCTGGGCTATGGTGAGTCGTCCATCTTCTCTTAATGCGGATAATATTAAACGATCAATTCTGTCGAGGTTGTGTCGTGCTTCACTCATGCCAAAATAGAATATAATTGAGAAAAAATAGTTATATCATTTTTTGCAATGGTCGGCTGAAGAAAATAAGTACACTTGGACGTTCAGTGCAGATTTTAAAGATAGAAAAATAAAATATGTAAGCTGTCAGGCAGGGTGATTGAATCTAAAAGTAGAAATTATTGTATAGACCATAAAAAGACCACTCAGCCGGATTACTGACTGAGTGGCAAAAACTTAAGCGTGTAACTGTTGTTCAATGATCGGCCATAGGTTTTGATGTGACGATTTAAACATCAACATATGTCCGATGGCTTTATGACCTGTTTCTTTCGGTTTTAACTCAATCATTTGAGTCGAAGCATTCGGGTATAAGCGCAGCAAGTCTTTGACATTGGCTTCCGTGGCGATTTCGTCATCAGAGCTCCATACGGCAGTGATCGGGCAGCTCACTTGTTGATGAAAATCATGCTGAACAGTTTTGCCTAAGGCATTGATGACATAACCGGGTTTGCTACAAAATTCAGCCCATTCACGAGCAACATCTTTTGGCAAATTTTCACCCATGCCAATTGCATTGGTCGGGCCATAGCCAATGGTATAGCGTGCAATCGGGAAGATCACATTAAACATCACTGGAGCTAAAAGTTTGGTACGACCTTTAAGTTTTTTTACATGACCTGTAGAGCCAGAAACAGCAACCACTTTAGCAACTTTGTCAAAATTTGGCACGATACCTAATAATTGTCCGCCTGCGCTATGACCGAGTAATATGACTTTAGGCGCTTGCGTTTTACTGATCAAGGCGTCGATTGCCGCAGGGATATCAAGCTGCCCCCATTGCACAATACTTGCTGTCGATTCTTTTAGAGGGCTGTGTAGCGACTCACCAATACCACGAAAATCAAAAACTAAAACGTCATAGCCTTGTTGGCTCAACCATGTTGCATAACTATTATAAAATTGATTGGTAATGCCTGTGGCTGGACAAATCAACACAGGTAAAACCTGTTTGAGCTCTGTCTGGTGCGGATAATAGCGCGCACTCAGTGGATAGCCGTCTTGGCAATGAATCGTGAGTTTTTCAGATGATGACATGATTCAAACTTTATGGATGTATTCCGATGTCACTAATTTAAACAAGTTCCAAAAAGAAACTTGAAAAGAGTATGACTCTAAAGTCATGTCATAATAGGTTAGAAGTAAGTATTATTGGAGAAGAAATACAGATAAAAATAATGCGTATAATTGAACAATGGATTTGAATTAAAAATGGATATATTTCAACTTTCAAGTGCAGTAAAAATTGCGATAGTTTTTAGTGGGATTTATTTATGGGTAGGTATGCTCACGGGGGTGTGGAAATATGCACAAATAAGACATTCTGAACTAGCACGTGCGCATTATTATGTCGATATAGCACATCGGAGTAGTTTGTTATACGCCCCAGCAACGCTCATTTTGGCGGTATTGGCCTATTTTTCAGCACTTCCACATACACTCAATTTACTCTTTGTAATCATCAATTTGTTCTTTTTTAGCTTTTCGATTTTAAGTTATGTACTGCATGGCTATTTAGCCGATACCACCAATCAATTTAAAGTCCCGCACGTCTTAGGCAAATGGCATTTACCTAAATGGATGATGAGTATGGCAATGCTTGGATTGGTGATAGGCGAGTTAATTGCAACACTCGGATTGCTCTTCGGAGTCATCGTTAAATTTTGGTTTTAAACAAAGCAATATCAATTAGAAATGGTTTGCATGAGATTGGAAGCTAATCAAGAACTAAAAGCTTTTAAAGTGCAGACGATGGCTATGTAGAAGAATTTATAAAACAAAATTTGAAGTTAAATAAAATCGAAAATTCATGAGAAAAGGCTGATGATTTTCTGGTTATTTTAGGAATTATTTGTATTGTTTTTTTAAATGGATTGAATGAACGAGAAGGTGGGGGGTTGGCATCTTTTCTTTTTTCAAGATGGATGATGCCTCATCCATCTTCTAACTTAAAATTCTGTTGATTTTTGCTTTCGATATTTGTGGTCAATGACTGCCCATAAATAAAAGGCTACAGAGACAATAAGCGCATAAGCAAAATATTCAGGTCTTAAATTTCCTTGTATTAAGCCTTGAATAAGTAGTGTCAGCATGAGAGCAATAGTGGTGCTTGTATAGGTCACCATGTTCTTATTTGCCTTCAGAGCGTTAATGAAGAATTGCTTTTTGAAATGTACTGATAACATCTCCACCCCTCCGTGTTGTTGTTTCGCCAAAACCCATGATTTTGGTCAGGTTTGAACTACTGTTGTACTTCGAAACTAGAAGTATTTCAATAGCAAATGTCATTATTTTGTCATAAAACTATGTTAGATCATCGTATAAGAATAATCATTTTATTCATATACTAAATATTATGAATCTAAAGGTGTTGACTGGTGAGTAAAATGGTCGATGCATAATATCTATGTATGAATAAGCAATATATATACCAACACGGGTATATCGGCTTTATGACACGAAACCGCCTAGCTTACAGTCTGAATCGGGCTTAATCATGGAGTTTGTGTACGGTGTATTTTGCAGAAAGTATTTGTATTTTAACTATTATTATATTTTGTAGCCAAAGGGCTGGCTTTTTTTCTCATCATGAAAATAAAACTTTATTTAAAAGTTCAATGACTTAGGATTATTGCGCTGTAGTAGGACAAATAAATGTCAGTTTGGGTAAAACTCGACAATTATTGGTCACAGGTAAAATCGTCATTCGGGTAAAACTCCGATTTTAGACAGGTCAAAAAAGGTTATTTTTTAACTTTGTCAATTACAGCAGCAATAATCAGCACAATCGTAGAAGGGATCAGCCATGCTAAATTTTGTTGAGCAAGCGGTAGATTGGCAATAAAGCTTGGAAGTGCATCTTCGAAACCAGCCACTTTTAAACCATCAAAAATACCGAAAATAAACGCACATGCGGTAACAGGCGCAATAACTCGTGATGGTGAAATAAACCATTTAGAGCAGAAGCTAAGTAGGATAACTGCAATCGCAGGTGGATAAATCGCACTTAGAACAGGCACTGAAACTGCAATGAGTTTGGTTAAACCTAAGTTTGAAATCAGCAGTGAGAAACCAACTAAAATGAACACAAAAACTTTGTATGGAATTTTAGTCAATTCTGAGAAATATTCAGCACATGCGCAGGTCAAGCCAATCGCGGTAACCATACATGCAACAAAGATCATTGCAGATAGGAAATAAGCGCCCATATCACCAAATGCATGTTGTACATATGCATGCAGGATCACTGCACCATTTGTTGCATTTGGAGCAATATCATGGCTGCCCATACCGAGTTTGAACAAGCTGATATAAACCAGTGTAAGTCCAATACCTGAAATAATACTGGCAATGACAGCATACTTGGTGACGAGCTTACTATCCGTTACACCACGTGAAGTAATGGCTTTTACGATCACGATACCAAAAACTAAAGCACCTAAAGTATCCATGGTTAAATAACCATTGACCACACCTTCAGAAACTGGTGCAGCCACGTAGTTACCAATTGCAGGCGGAATTACACCAGCAGGGATAAAGAACGCAGAGATACCCAGTACAATGAGACCTAAGATCTTGAGCGGTGAAAGGAAATAACCCACAGTATCCAAAATTTTGTTTGGATAAAGTGAAACAATGGTCACTAATGCAAAATAAATCACGCTATAAAACAGCAGACTGTTTGCGCTGTTACCAAAATAAGAAGAGAAACCAATTTCATAAGAAACGGTAGCTGTACGAGGTGTTGCAAATAAAGGTCCAACAGCTAAGTAACACGCGACAGTAAGGATAATGCTGGCTGCTTTACCCAGAGGTGAACTTAAAACTTGAATAGAACCTTCTACACGCGACAAAGCAATAATCGTGATGACAGGTAGGCCAACTGCGGTGATTAAGAAACCAAATGCAGCTAACCAAACATGTTCACCCGCTTGCTGTGCGACAATTGGTGGGAAAATAATGTTACCTGCACCAATAAACAGTGCAAAGGTCATAAAACCTAAGGCAACAATATCCCGTGTACGAAGACTTGTCATAAAGGGGAGATGAACTGTGAAAAAAGGCAATTTTAGTGCAATTAAGCTCGTTTTTGGAGCAAAATTTATAAATCGTATAGATAGTTTTTATAATACGAATCATGAATATATTGACAGATAAAATAATGTTTTATTTATATTTATGATAAATAAAAGAAATTTATTGTATATAAAATTTTTATAGGAATAAGTTTAGCGATTAAGATTTATCAGATATAAATCAATTGTTCTAATTTTCAGCACTAAATAGGATGCTATAAGCCGAATAAATGCAGAAATATTGGCTGAATAAAACAAAAAAAATCTAAAAGGTCTATAATTCGGTGTATTCAAATTTGAGGATATTCAGATGAAAGCTTCCAAAATCACGATTAAAACCGAGCAAGATATTGAAAAATTACGCATTTCAGGTCGTTTAGCTGCTCAGGTTTTAGAGATGATCGGGGAGTATGTCAAGCCGGGCGTGACCACTGAATATCTAGACGATATCTGTAATGATTTTATCGTCAACACACTTAAAGTGATTCCTGCCAACGTTGGCTACTATGGCTATACCAAAACCACCTGTATTTCACCGAATGAAGTGGTTTGTCATGGTATTCCTTCGAAAGAAACTGTATTGAAAGATGGTGACATTATCAATATTGATGTTGCCATCATTAAAGATGGTTATTTTGGTGATACCAGTCGTATGTACTATGTGGGTGAGGTTTCGCCTGCGGCTAAAAAGTTAGTGGAAACTACCTACGAAGCCATGGTTGCAGGGATTCATGCAGTTAAACCGGGAGCAACTTTGGGGGATGTAGGCTATGCCATTCAACAAGTTGCTCATCGTGAAGGCTACAGCATAGTACGTGAATACTGTGGTCACGGAATTGGTAAGGTTTATCATGAGCAACCGAGCGTTTTACACTATGGTCAACCGGGTCAAGGTGTGATTCTGAAAAAAGGCATGGTCTTTACCATTGAACCGATGATTAACAGCGGTAAAGCGCGAACTAAAGAGTTAAAAGATGGCTGGACAGTGATTACTGCAGACCGCTCTTTATCTGCACAGTGGGAACATATGGTGGTTGTAACCGATAGTGGTTTTGAGTTGCTATCTCCATGGCCAGAAGGTACAGGTACATATCCTGCAATCTAAGCTAAATCGCGAATTTAATCCTGAATCTGCTGTATCTAAAGGATTGAAGTTAAATTAAATTGTACAAGTGTATATTTTTTGACTTTAGTCTAATAAGTTGTAGTGTGTATGAGCGTTATAGGTTTTAAGACTAAGAGGTTTTCTCTATAGCTTAATTTATAAGGTTTTGCTTATAACTCTGAAAATCAGTTAGAGCTATTAACGATTTAATAAAGATGTATTTTATTTATATAATATGATTACAGATTCTGCTGTAGTTTCTTAGTTTTTAAGTTTTCGCTTACCCATCACATGGGTAAGCTTTTTTTTGCCTAAAATTTAGCGTGTTCATGTTGGCTGAGTTTTTCAACTAAATAATCAATGAAAACACGTACAGCCGGTAATAAGCCACGACGAGATGGATATACAGCATGGAAAATACCATGTGCAGCTTTCCATTCAGGTAATACATGAACCAAAGCACCTGATTTCACATGATCGGACACAATACTGTCGGGTAATAACACCACGCCACAATCTTGGCAGGCTAGTGCAGCTAACATCGATAGGTCAGAGCCCATTACCGTTGGGTTAACTTTGATTTTTTTCTGATGATGCTGTGCATCGGTCACAATAATATGTTGATCGAGATGCTCATCCGCCATACTTAAAATTTGATGCTGTGATAAATCTTCGGGCTGTTTGAGTTCACCAAATTTATTTAGATAGGTCTGACTGGCAAATAAGTGCTGCTCAATCGTTTCAAATTTACGAATAACTAAGTTCGGGTCATCGTCTAGATTTGAACGGACACGTAGCGCGAGATCGAAGCCTTCATTTATGATATCTACGCGGCGATTGGTCACCATCATTTGCACTTTGATTTCTGGATATTGCTTTAAAAATTCAGGCAATATTTTGGTCATTTCATTTTGCGCGATGGAAACAGGTAAGCTGACTTTAATTAAGCCGCGCGGCTGTGTACTTAGATGATCAACCAAATCGTGTGCGGCTTGAGCGGCATTCATCATGACTTGTGCATGACGATAGATGTTCATACCAATATCTGTAACAGCAAAATGCCGTGAGCTACGTTGAATCAGGCGGACACCTAAACGTTCTTCTAAGTTATAGACCCGACGACTCAGTTTTGATTTTGGAATATCTGTTGCACGTTCGGCTGCACTAAAACCACCATGTTCGACCACTTGGGCAAAACAATAAAAATCATCTAGATCACTCAGCACTGTTCTTATTCCATATTTGCAACGATTTTGCTAATTAACTTGAATTGTTTCATGAAGTCAATCACGTTTTGTAGTTTTTCATGTGAGAAGATTGAGCAAAATTGCCAAGACTAAAGTCGGGTTAACCTTGTAATCGTTTCACATTAGCATGACCAAACAATAAATGTGGTGTATACATCTTTTAAATAACCGAATTTGAAGGATGTGATTTGAGTGTCGTCCTGATATATTCAAATAAAAGACCATTATGAAAGAAATTCGACATTAAAGGACAATGTCATGGAATTAAGACATTTACGTTACTTTGTCGCCGTTGTAGAAGAACAGAGTTTTACGAAGGCTGCTGAAAAGCTATTTATTGCTCAACCTCCTCTAAGTCGTCAAATTCAAAATTTAGAAGAAGAGTTGGGGGCACAGCTTTTTGAGCGTGGCAGCCGTCCTTTAAGAACCACCACCATTGGCCGTTTTTTTTATCAGCAAGCTGTGAAATTACTTTCCAATGCAGAAGAAATTAAGCTCATTACGCAGCGGGCCAGTGCCACTGAACGTACTATTAATATTGGGTATGGCGGTTCCTTACTCTGTGGTTTATTACCTCGAATTGTTTATTTGTTCCGTCAGCAATATCCACACTTAAATGTAAATTTAATTGAACTGAGTGCAGTTGATCAGATTCAGGCATTAAAAGAAGGTCGGGTTGATGCATGTTTTAGCCGAGTTCGTGTGTCGGATCAGGCGGTTAAACGTGTGCTATTGCGTGAAGAGCCGCTAATTGTTGCGGTGCATTCGAGCCATCCTTTATCTTCACAACAACAGATTGCATTAAATAATCTCAAAGATGAGCAGATTTTTATCTATCCAGCAACGGATGGTCAAAGTTATGCAACGCTGATCAAGTCTTTGTTTTTAGAATACGGTATGGAGCCGAAACGCTTTAACACTCAAGCTGATTTGCAGCAATCACTAGGCATGGTTGCCGCAGGTGAAGGCATTTGTATTGTTCCTGAATCTGTACAAATTATGCAGTTTAGGCATGTGAATTATGTGAAATTATCGGATAGTGCGGCCATTAGCCAAATTTACTTGATCGTGCGGAACGATGATGAAGGGGAATTGGCACGTCCTTTATTTGACTGTGTTTATCAAGTATATGATTTAGAAGCAATTGAATACGATCGTCGGGTTTTCTAGTGCTTATTTTAAAAAGTAATAATAACGTTAAATTTGAAATTCAATTTTGAAGCAAACGTTTAAGTAACACCTTTCTGCATAAAACATAGGCTCATTCTTGAAAGTATTGAGCCTATTTTTTTATTCAGTCTTATTAGACCGCTTGTTTTAAAAACTTGGTGACTTCACGGCTAAATTTGACCGGTTCACTGAGCAATGGCGTGTGCCCCGATTTCTTAAAAATGATTTGCTCTGCATTGGTTAGGCTGTCAGCAATAATTTTTTGACCTTGGGCAGGATAGAGGATCGATTTTGCACCTGTGAAAAAAGTTGTTGGTGCGGTGAGTGCTGCAATGGCTTCACGATAATCTTCAGTATGGTTCAAATAGTTTTGAATATACCAATATAAATAGGTCACACTTTGTGAGGGTAACATCAGCTTCTGTAAAGTTGGTTGTTGGTATGCAAAACGGAAAGCGGATAAAGCATAAGGATTGCTATTTTGTAAGTCTATGAATCTTAACCAAGCGTCGACCAGACCTTGACGGTCATGTTTATTCATCTGCTGTGCAAATGGCACGGAGAGGTTGGTTGAAAGTACCTTCGAGATGTCTTCTAAAATACTTAAAAACTCATTGTGGCGTTTGCCATATAAACCATATTGCCAATCTGCATCTACTCGTATTTTAGGGGTTTGATCGATGTGTAAATAGCGTTTAATTTTTTCAGCAAACTGACCGTATTTTAAACCGTGCATGGTGGTCGTTGCCCCCATGGAGTAGGCAATCACCGTGATTTTATCGTAACCAAGCTGGGAAACTAAGCTGTCAATATCTCGCCAATGGCTTGAAATGGTGTCCGTATTTGGAATTTGACAATGTTTAGAGCCGCCAAATCCACGCCAGTCTGGAATGATAAATTTAAAATGCTTTCGGTGTTGATATAGAAAAGGGTGCCATTGCCAACTTTGCATGCCCAGTCCAGATAAAACCAGGATGGGTTCTCCTTGACCATATTCACGAACATACAGTTGTTGTTGATCTGGCATTGTATAGTGTGGCATGCGGCTTCCTATTTATTTTTTGTTTTAGCGATTAAATTTATGCAACTGTGGAATGATGGTTTCAAGCCATTTGATCCAACCGATTTCCAAATCTATCCCAAGCTGTAAAATCATTTTATGAATGTACAAAGTACGGTCTTCATCATGCGCATGTGCAAAGTCTTTTGCAAAAATAGACTGGTACACTTTTAGTTTTTCTTTGTGAATTTCTAGGTGACGTTCTAATTCGGGTAATACGCCGTTTGTGCCCAGTTGAGCTTCAGCACGTAAACGAACCATTAACTCTTCACGTAACTGAGCCGGAGGGCTTTGCTCAACCATCCAATTGGCTAATTCAACACGTCCAAGCTGTTCAACTTGGTAGGTTTTTTTACGGGTTGTACTGTGGTCATCTTCAATGGTGCTGATCCAGCCTTTTTGCTGCATACCACTGAGTTCACGGTAGATTTGCTGATGTGTCGCATTCCAAAAAAAGCCCATAGAGCGGTCAAAACGGCGTGCAAGGTCAATTCCTGTACTAGGTTTTTCAAGTAAGCTCGTGAGTAAAACATGGGCTAAAGACATATATGGCTCAGTCAAAATAGTTTTGTACTTTTTATTATGCAACATGTTGCATAAAAATCAAATCTCGCATATAAATTAGTGCAACAAGTTGCAAAAATCTTGTATGCGTAGATGGAAATAGAAAGCTCGTATACAAGCGAAGATAAAAATAGCCAGCTTTTCAGCACGCTAAGGAGAAAAAATGTCAAATTATCCAAATTTATTGGCACCACTAGATTTAGGTTTTACAACGCTAAAGAACCGTGTATTGATGGGTTCTATGCATATCGGCCTTGAAGAAGCACCGGGTGGCTATGAACGCATGGCAGCTTTTTACGCTGAGCGTGCGAAAGGTGGTGTAGGTCTGATTGTAACTGGTGGTATTTCTCCCAATGATGATGGTGTGACATTTGCTGGTGGCTCAAAATTAGATTCTTTAGAAGAAGCAGAAAAACATAAAGTGATTACGCAGGCGGTACATGATGCTGGCGGTAAAATTGCGATGCAGATTTTGCATACAGGTCGCTACTCGTATCAAGCCAATAATGTTGCACCTTCATCAATTCAAGCACCAATTAACCCAGTAAAACCGCAAGCTTTAAGCACAGCAGACGTCGAACGCACGATCAATGATTTTGCCAAATGTGCTCAGTTAGCACAGACAGCGGGTTATGACGGTGTAGAAGTCATGGGGTCAGAAGGTTATTTAATTAATGAGTTTATTGCTGCACGTACCAACCACCGTGATGATGAATGGGGTGGCAGTTATGAAAACCGGATTCGTTTTCCAATCGAGATCGTGCGTCGTACGCGTGAATTAGTCGGTGAAAATTTTATTATTATTTACCGTCTTTCTATGCTGGATTTGGTTGAAGGTGGTTCGACTTTCGAAGAAGTTGTACAACTTGCAAAAGCCATTGAAAAAGCTGGTGCAACCATTATCAATACCGGTATTGGCTGGCACGAAGCACGTATTCCGACCATTGCAACCAAAGTGCCACGTGCTGCATTTACATGGGTGACCAAGAAATTAAAAGGTCTTGTGAATGTTCCTTTAATCACCTCAAACCGTATCAATACTCCTGAAATGGCTGAGCACGTACTTGCTTCGGGTGATGCAGATATGGTGTCCATGGCACGTCCAATGCTGGCTGACCCACGTTTTGTGGAAAAAGCAGAACAAGGTCGTAGTGATGAAATTAATACCTGTATCGGTTGTAACCAAGCCTGCCTAGATCATATTTTCTCGATGAAAATTGCAACATGTTTGGTTAACCCTCAAGCTTGCTATGAAACTGAACTGATTTTTAAAGAATCTGCACAGGTGAAAAATATTGCTGTGATTGGTGCGGGACCTGCAGGTTTAAGCTTTGCAACTTATGCTGCAGAGCGTGGTCATAACATAACTATTTTTGAAGCATCGAGCCAAATTGGTGGACAGTTTAATATTGCGAAAACGATTCCTGGTAAAGAAGAGTTTTATGAAACGCTGCGTTATTTCAAACGTAAAATAGAACTATTGCCTCAGATTAAATTGGTATTGAACCATACAGCAACGTATGAAGAATTAGCTCAGTCTGATTTTGATGACATCGTGGTGGCGACGGGTGTAACACCGCGTCAGTTAGATATAGATGGTATTGATCATCCAAAAGTATTGAGCTATTTACAGGTATTACGTGAACGTCAACCTGTTGGCAAACGTGTAGCAATCATTGGTGCAGGCGGTATTGGTTTCGATACGGCTGAATATTTAACGCATGAAGGTGAAAGCGGTAGCCTCAATCCTGAGAAATTTTATGATGAATGGGGTATTGATACCACTTATGCGCAAGTCGGTGGCTTGAAACATCCAGACGTCGAAGAATCGCCGCGTGAAGTGTATTTATTGCAACGTAAGGCTAAATCGGTTGGTGCTGGCTTAGGTAAAACCACGGGTTGGATTCACCGTACAGGTTTGAAACACCGCGATGTGAAAATGATTGCGGGTGCAAGCTACGACAAAATTGATGATCAAGGTTTGCATATTACCGTTGATGGTCAATCACGTATTTTAGATGTTGATCATGTGGTGATTTGTGCAGGTCAGGAATCCTATACCGCGATGTATGAACAGCTACAAGCAGATGGGAAAAATGTGCATTTGATTGGTGGTGCGAAAGAAGCAGGTGAGTTAGATGCTAAACGTGCCATTCGTCAAGGTGCAGATTTGGCTGCGGTGATTTAATCAGCCTCATACTAAACCACGACAACTTCATTCAATTTAATATGCAGTTGTCGTGCTTCCTCTCCATTTGGGAGAGGAGTTTGAGGAAAGGGAAATGATTCATCAAAAAAAAGGACATAAACATGACTATTGAAACAACAAAAAAATCTGTTGCACGTTGGCACGAAATGCTTAACACACGGGATATGAATATTTTAAATGAACTCTTGGCAGAAGATGTGGTGTTTCGTTCACCTGTCGCGTTTAACCCATATCCAGGTAAGCCTGTAGTAACTTTTATTTTGACCAATGTGATTCAAATTTTTGAAAATTTTACCTATCACCGTGAGTTCTATACAGAAGATGGCTTGAACGTAGTTCTTGAGTTTTCTGCCAATGTTGGCGAGAAAAAGTTAAAAGGGATCGACATGATTCAGTTTAATGAACAAGGTCAGATGATTGATTTTGAAGTCATGCTTCGTCCAAAAAGTGGCTTAGAAGCATTGGCTGCAAAAATGGGTGAGCGCATTATGCAATATCAGCCTTAAATCTGCTGATTTTAAATGCTCATCACAGAATGATAAAAAGCATGATGGATATTGTCATGCTTTTTGCTTTTGAGGCTTAAGCAAACAAATATTGCTAGCGAGATATGGTTTTGTAGATACGTTTTTTTTAATGGGCATTGTTAGTCAAAGTGAAAAGATTGGAATAATTTGCTGTGGTGCGAAGCGAGGTGAAGGTAAGGTCAATGAATAATGTGATTCATAAAGGGCGTCAGGCTCTTTTAAATTTTGTAGATAATGCTATCGGTGCAGAATTACCACAGCTTTATTATCATCCTGAAGGGCAAATGAAACATGTGCTGCCGAAGTTAAAGCAACTACATGAAAAATATCGCCCTACGCCTTGGCTGTCGAATACCCACGCACATTTACTATATTTTGATGTCATTAAAAAGCGTCAAGTGAAGCTTAAATATGATGCTATAGAGCAGCTAACCATGGCTGATGGTGGAATCACAGCCATTGCATGGTTGGGCTTAGATTTACCTGCGGATGTGCCAACTGTGGTACTCATGCATACGATTACGGGAACGCCTGAAAGTATGCGAGAAGTGGTTCGGGATCTTCATCTATATACAGGTTGGCGCATTGCACTGTGTTTAAGACGCGGTCATGCCAATTTACCTATGCCAGTTGCCAAAATAAATTTATTTGGCTCAACAGATGACTTACGTGAACAGATTGCCTGTATTCAGCAGAAATTTCCCGAATCGAGTTTGTATGGCGTCGGTTCATCTGCCGGAACGGGGCTATTGGTCCGCTATTTAGGAGAGCAAGGTGAGGAAACACCACTTAAAGCGGCTTTTGCTTTATGTCCGGGCTATGATACTGAGCTTGGCTTTAAAAATGTACATCCTTTTTACAGTAAAATGATGACCAAGAAGCTCTTTCAGAAATTTGTAGAACCCTATTCTGCAACATGGTCAACAACACCATCTTTAATAGAAGTCCTAAAAAGTAAAGATCTGGCGCAGTTTGAGCGTGCTTATTTCCAAATGGCTGGTTTTGCCGATTATGAAAGTTATGCAAAATCTACCAATCCAATTTATGTATTTGAAAATCTTAAAATTCCATTGATGATTTTAAATGCCGAAGATGACCCTGTTTGCCACATTCAAAACTTTGAACCCTATAAAGAATTAATCCGTTCTTTGCCGAATGTTGTGGTGGTAACCACCAAAAAAGGCAGTCACTGTGGTTATTATGAAGGTTTAGTGGAAACCCATTCATGGGCAACCAAATTGATGGCAGATTTTTTAAAGTTATATGCGAACTAAAAAATAGCCTACTTTGGGTAGGCTATTTTAAGTGTGTGTTACTCAGCTTGTGCGCAACATGCAGATGTTTGAGGTTTAAGCTTCATCTGTATCAATACTAAAATCAACGCTATAGCGCTCAGTGTAGCGCCTGCATAAGACACTGCAGCATAGCTTAGGTTGAGATTTAGCACTGCGGCACCTGCAACAGCGCCCAAAGCATTTCCAAGATTAAATGCACCAATATTCACTGAAGAAGCGAGGCCTGGTGCATCGTGAGCTACTGTCATAACATGCATTTGTAAAGGTGGTACGACGGCAAAGGCTGCTGCTCCCCAGATGATTAATGCAATCGCCGCGCCAATGGTGGTTGTTGCTAAAATTGGAAATAACAGCATCATCAGCATGAGTAAGACTAAAAAGCCAATCAAGGTTTTATCTAAGGATTGATCTGCGAACTTACCACCGAAATGGTTACCAATTGAAAATCCGATCCCGATTAAGACCAACATGAAAGTGATAAGTTCGGGGCTTGCATGAGTAAAGACTTTTAAGCTTGGTGCGATATAGGTATAGAGCGAGAACATAGCTCCAGCACTCATGACCGTGGTGAGCAGTGCTAAAACAACAGGCATGCGTGTTAATACTTTTAACTCTGCTCGTACATCCGGTTTTTCGGTCTGTTGCTGATGGGGCAGTGCTTTCCATAATGCCAACATGGTGATGATGCCAAGTAAGGTGATGGCCGCAAAAGACATACGCCAACCGATATTTTGCCCCACCCATGTTGCGAGTGGCACGCCGCCAATATTGGCAATGGTCAAGCCCATAAACATCATAGCAACGGCACTGGCTTGTTTATCTTTTGGAACAACACTTGCTGCGACGACAGAGCCTAAGCCAAAAAAGCGCCGTGGTTCAAACTCGTCACTAAACGCGCAGCCATTAAACCTAAATAATCTGGCGCAACTGTGGCAAGCAGATTGCCAAGGGTGAAAATTGTCATTAATAACATGAGTGATGTACGTTTTGGAAAACGTGCTAACCATAAGGTCATCAATGGGGCACCAATCATGACGCCAACGGCATAGGCACTAATCAGTAAGCCCGCTTGAGGAATAGATACCGATAAATCTGCTGCGATTTCAGGCAAAAAACCCATCGGTGAAAATTCTGTTGTGCCAATTGCAAAAGCACCTACGGCTAATGCAATTAATGGAAAATTGAATTTCATATTAAATATCCCACACTGGAGCAAGTTCAGGTGGGTTCACTTCACGCGCATTTCTGTCTAGTGTGGTAATGGCCTGCATCTGTTCTGGTGTTAAATGAATCTCTTGAGCTTTTAAATTACTGATTAAATGTTCACGTTTGGTTGATGATGGAATCACGGCATAACCTTTTTGCAGTGCCCATGCGAGTGCAATTTGGGCCGAAGTGACTTGGTGTTCGGCCGCAATATTTAACAGGGTTGGGTCTTGCAAAACTTTGCCATAAGCCAAGGTCATATAGGATGTGGCATCTATATTGTTCGTTTGCAGATAATTGACCAATTTTTGATTTTGCAAATATGGACTAAGTTCAATTTGATTGGTTGCAATATTTTCTAGCCCGATGTGATCAATGGCTTGTTGAGTGAGCTCAATATTAAAATTAGATACACCAATATGTTCAGTCAAACCTTGTTTTTTTGCTTCAAGTAAATGTCCCATTAATTCAGGAATATCGACTCCTAGAGCAGGTGCTGGCCAATGAATAAGTGTGAGGTTAACTGCATCAGTCCTCAATTTAATTAAACTGTCTTTTAGACTGGGTATTAGTTTGTCGGCAGCATAATTTTCAGTCCAAATTTTCGTGGTTAAGAAAATATCAGCTCGATTGACCTGACTTTCATGGAGTGCTTGGCCTACTTCTGCTTCATTAGCGTAAATTTGTGCGGTGTCTACAGCACGATATCCTACCTCTAAGGCTGTTTTAACTGAATGAATGACAGTTTCACCTGCCAAACGGAAGGTACCGACACCAAATTGGGGAACAATCATCAGGAATTCTCTTTTTTGAATTGATGCTATTGTGCTGCTAATTTTAATGAAGAAAAATGCATGAATTTGGAATATATTATTGATTAAAAATCACGAATCGAATAAGCAATGAAATCGACAATTGAGGAGCTGCAGGCTTTTACTGTTATTGTAGATAGCGGCTCTATTATTAAAGCAGCAGAAAGACTGGATCAAACAGCATCTGGTGTAAGCCGCGCATTACAGCGTCTGGAATCTAAATTAAATGTAACCCTGTTGGAACGAACAACCCGCAAAATTAAGCTGACGCAGGAGGGGCAATTATTTTTAGCTAAAACACGGCGGATATTGAATGATTTGAGCGAAGCGGAAGATTCCCTGCTGAAATTAGATGCAGATATATCGGGTTTGGTGCGAGTCGATTCTGCGATTTCGTTTATTCTGCATATGATCGTTCCCTTGATTCCAGAATTTAATGCGCGTTATCCGCATATACAGATTGAATTGGTGAATCATGATCAAGTGATTGACTTATTAGAGCATAAAGCGGATGTCGCAATTCGCTTTGGGAAATTAAACGACTCCAGTTTGCATGCAAAACTCATCTATAAGAGTCGACTGTGTTTGGTGGCGAGTCCTGAATATCTTAAGCAGCATGGACGTCCGCAAAATGCTGATGAGCTAACCGCACATGCTTTACTTGGATTTAGTCAAATTACCCATATGAATACTTGGCCGATCCAAGTCGCAGGGAAGCCTTTGACAATCCGACCAAACATTAAGGCATCAAATGGTGAAACGTTACGCGAGCTTGCGATTCATGGGATGGGCATCGCTTGTCTTTCGATTTTTATGTTAGAAAAAGATATTGCAGAAGGGCGATTGGTACAACTTTTAGACGATCAAATTGAGCCACATGAACAGCTTATTCATGCTGTCTATTATCAACAAGAGCATTTACCGAAACGTGTTCGTTTATTTATTGAATATTTAGCTGAAAAATTACAAGAATAGTTGTGAGAAAAACTGTGCATCGTTTTGTGCAGCTTTTTATATACATATAAACAATAAAAAACCCGACAATTGCCGGGTTTTTTTGATCATTGGTTTGATAAAACTTCGATCTTAGTTCTCTAAAGCAGGTGTTGCAGCAGCAATGGCAGCAGCCACGGCGTCATCTTCAGACTGAGCAGAACCTGAGTTTTGTTTAGGTTGAGCAGCTTGTGCAGGTTTTTCTGCAGCTTTAGGCGCTTCTGCTTTTGGAGCAGGAGCTTCTGCAGGAGGAGTAGGTTCACGACGAATTTCAGTTGTTGTATTCGGTGTCTCTTCACGAATCACTTCAACTTGCTGTTGAGTCGTTTCTTCAACAACTGGTTGTTCTTCAACTGGTTCTAATTGTGTAGGTACAGATGCTGTTGGTTCAGATGTTGCAACTTCAACCTGTTCCTGTTCTTCTTCTTTTGGTGCTTCTTTTTTTACACATGCTGTAAGAAGTAGACCTGTTGCGATTGCACCGCAGATTAAAAGTTTCTTATTCATAATTACACAAAACAAAAAAGTGTGGATTGGATAAATGCATTATAACAGTAAATAAGAATATAGAAATGATAAGAACTTACTCTAAATTTTTATGATAATTGCTGTTACAATAGCCAATTGTTAATTGTTCTATGAATTGATGCGTAATGACTTTGCTTTCTTGGTACAGAGTAAAGTAAAATCGCACAACATTGTAGGCCAATTTAGGCTCCATTGTACGAGAAACTTAATGACCCATTTTATTTTCGTTACTGGTGGTGTTGTATCATCACTAGGTAAAGGTATTTCAGCTGCATCAGTGGCTGCGCTTTTAGAAGCCCGTGGTTTAAAAGTAACCATGGTAAAAATGGATCCATACATTAATGTCGATCCAGGGACTATGAGTCCATTCCAACACGGTGAAGTTTTTGTCACAGAGGATGGTGCTGAAACTGACTTAGACTTGGGTTATTACGAACGTTTCTTGCGTCGTGCGAAAATGACCAAACTGAACAACTTTACTTCAGGACGAGTGTACCAAGATGTCTTGAATAAAGAACGTCGTGGTGACTACCTCGGTGGTACAGTTCAAGTTATTCCACATATTACTGACAATATTAAAGAACGTGTTCTTCGCGCAGGTGAAGGCTATGACGTTGCGATCGTTGAGATCGGCGGTACAGTAGGTGACATTGAATCTCTCCCATTCATGGAATCTGTACGTCAACTTATGGTCGAACTCGGTCATAAGCGCACAATGTTAATGCACTTAACTTTACTCCCATACATTAAGTCAGCTGCTGAATTAAAAACCAAACCAACTCAACACTCTGTAAAAGAGCTTTTATCGATTGGTATTCAACCAGACATCCTGATCTGCCGTACAGAGCATGATGTTGATGCTGATACTACACGTAAAATCGCGTTATTTACGAACGTTGAAGCACGTGCAGTTGTGGTATGTAAAGATGCGCGTTCAATTTACCAAATTCCACGTACTTTCTATGAACAAAACGTTGACGATTTAATTTGTGAACGTTTTGGTTATAACGATCTTCCAGAAGCTGATCTTACAGACTGGGATAACGTTGTAGATGCATTACTGAACCCTGAATACACAGTTCGTGTAGCGATGGTTGGTAAATACGTTGAACTTCCAGATGCATACAAATCTGTAAACGAAGCACTTTTACATGCGGGTATTCAAAACCGTGTGAAAGTTCAAATCGACTACGTCAATGCAGAAGAACTTGAAAGCCAAGATGTAAACGACGTATTAAAAGACGCGGATGCAATCTTAGTTCCAGGTGGTTTTGGTGAACGTGGTACAGAAGGCAAAATGAAAGCGATTCGTTTTGCACGTGAAAACGGTGTACCGTTCCTCGGCATCTGTTTAGGTATGCAGTTGGCTGTGATCGAATATGCGCGCAACGTTGCGGGTATTAGCGATGCAACTTCAACTGAATTTAACCGTTCTACAAAATCACCATTGATTGGTCTAATCACTGAATGGTTAGATGAGCGCGGCGAAGTTCAACAACGTAATGCAGATTCTGACTTAGGCGGCACAATGCGTCTGGGTGCTCAAAAATCTGAATTGGTTGCGGGAACAAAAACTGCACAAGTGTACGGTTCTGAAGAGATCGTTGAACGTCATCGTCACCGTTATGAAATGAACAACCGTTATATCCCAGTGCTTGAAGAAAAAGGCATGAAGATTTCAGGTTATTCTCCGGTACAACGTCTCGTTGAAACTGTTGAAATTCCTGCACATCCTTGGTTTGTTGCGGTACAATTCCACCCAGAATTTACCAGCTCACCACGTGATGGTCACCCATTATTTGCTGGCTTTATTGATGCTGCTAAAAAACAGTATCAAAAAACCAAGTAATGGCATTGTAGGACTAAACTAGGAAGTTTAAATGTCACAATTAAAACCACAAGAAATTGTACGTTTAGGCGATATACAAATGGCAAATCATTTGCCATTTGTACTATTCGGCGGCATGAACGTACTTGAGTCAAAAGACCTTGCTTTTGAAATTGCTGAAACCTATGTGGATATCTGCAAACGCTTGGATATTCCATATGTGTTTAAAGCAAGTTTTGATAAAGCCAATCGTTCAAGCTTGAACTCTTTCCGTGGCCCAGGCCTGGAAAAAGGAATCGAGTGGTTAGCTGACATTAAAAAACACTTTAATGTGCCGATTATTACTGACGTACATGAACCATACCAAGCTGCGCCTGTTGCTGAAGTTGCGGATATTATCCAGCTTCCTGCATTTTTAAGCCGTCAGACTGACCTTGTTGAAGCGATGGCGAAAACTGATGCCATCATTAACATCAAAAAAGCACAGTTCCTCGCACCACACGAAATGCGTCATATTCTGCATAAGTGTTTGGAAGCAGGGAATGACAAACTGATTCTTTGTGAACGTGGTTCAGCATTTGGTTACAACAACTTAGTTGTCGATATGTTGGGCTTTGACATCATGAAAGAAATGAATGTCCCTGTGTTCTTTGATGTGACACATGCGCTTCAAACGCCGGGTGGTCGTGCGGATTCTGCGGGTGGTCGTCGTGCGCAAATCACGACACTGGCACGAGCAGGTATGGCGACTGGTTTAGCAGGTTTGTTCTTAGAAGCTCATCCAGATCCAGAAAATGCCAAATGTGACGGTCCATGTGCGCTACGCATGTCACAGTTGGAGCCTTTCTTGGCACAGTTAAAAGAACTCGATACCTTGGTTAAAGGTTTCGCAAAGTTAGACACACACTAATTCGATACACATTGATGCGTCACTTTTGACGCATCATTTTTATTAATCAACTGAGGAATTGTTCATGAGCCAAATCGTTGACATTCGTGCACGTGAAATTTTGGACTCTCGTGGTAACCCTACCATCGAAGCAGACGTAATCTTAGCCTCTGGCGTTGTAGGCCGTGCATGTGCACCATCTGGTGCTTCAACTGGTTCTCGTGAAGCTTTAGAACTTCGTGACGGCGACAAAGCTCGTTACTTAGGTAAAGGCGTTAAAACTGCGGTTAACAACGTTAACACAGTAATTCGTGATGCATTGTTGGGTAAATCAGTATTCGAACAAAAAGACATTGATAACACAATGATCGCGCTTGACGGTACTGAAAACAAAGAAAAATTAGGTGCGAACGCAACTTTAGCGGTTTCTTTAGCTGCTGCACGCGCTGCTGCTGATGAAAAGAAAATCCCACTTTTCCAATACATCGCAGACCTTCGTAATAACAGCATTTTGACTATGCCTGTTCCAATGATGAACATCCTAAATGGTGGTTCACATGCAGACAACAATGTAGACATTCAAGAATTTATGATTGAGCCAGTTGGCTTCACTTCATTCTCTGAAGCTTTACGCGCTGGTGCTGAAATTTTCCATTCTTTAAAATCAGTTTTAAAGAAACAAGGTCTAAATACTGCAGTTGGTGATGAAGGTGGTTTTGCACCGAACCTTCGTTCTAACGAAGAAGCAATTACAGTAATTCTTGAAGCAATTGAAAAAACTGGCTACAAAGCTGGTTCTGACATTATGCTTGCGCTTGACTGTGCATCTTCAGAATTCTACAAAGATGGTCAATACATCCTTGCAGGTGAAGGCAATAAAGCATTCACAAGCAACCAATTTGCTGACTACCTTGCTGGTTTTGCAAAACAATACCCAATCATCTCAATTGAAGATGGTTTGGATGAGTCTGATTGGGAAGGTTGGTCTTACCTCACTTCAATCCTTGGCGACAAAATCCAATTGGTTGGTGATGACCTATTCGTTACGAATCCTAAAATTCTTCAACGTGGTATCAATGAAAAAGTGGGTAACTCGATTCTGATCAAGTACAACCAAATCGGTACGTTGACTGAAACTCTAGATGCAATCTACCTTGCAAAAGCAAATGGTTACACTACAGTGATTTCACACCGTTCTGGTGAAACTGAAGATTCAACTATTGCGGATCTTGCAGTGGGTACAGCAGCGGGTCAAATCAAAACTGGTTCACTTTGCCGTTCTGACCGTGTAGCGAAATATAACCAATTACTTCGTATTGAAGAATTGACTAATGCTGCATATCGCGGTAAAGCTGAGTTCAAAGGTTTGAACTAAGCAGATCATGCTATCTATGTTAAATGTATTTGACTCCAAAGCGAGTAAAGCATTGTTGGGCCTTGCGATCTTTTTGATCGCAGGGTTTCAATATTTATACTGGTTCGGTGAAGGTGGTTATCATCAACATCAACAACTGAGTCAGAAAATACAACAACAAGTCGAACTCAATGACGAATTAAAAGAACGAAATCGCGTACTTGCCGCTGAAGTATACGATTTAAAAAATGGCGTTGAAGCTATTGAAGAGCATGCTCGTCTAGATTTAGGTTTAATTAAACCGCATGAGACTTTCGTACAGATGAGTACGATCAGTACTCAGTACAAACCAATTTATATTGATCCAAACGCAAAAGTAGACCTACGTACCAATGAGTCAGAACCAGCCGAACTTCCACCAGAACCTTAAATTGTGGGCCATTATTCCTGCTGCTGGTTCAGGAAGTCGATTTTCTAAAACTGAACTAAAACAATATCAAAACATTGCGGGTCTAACTGTGCTTGAACACACAGTTGCACGTCTCAACCAATTGCCGTTGACAGGCTATGTGTTGGCTATAGGTGAGCAAGATAATGTTGCTCAGACCTTGGCACTCACTAATCAAGAGAAGGCTCATTTTTGTTTAGGCGGTGCAGAGCGTGTGCATTCTGTACTCAATGCATTGCAATATCTATCTTCGATTGCCAATGATGATGATTGGGTGTTCGTTCATGATGCAGCACGACCATGTGTCTCACAGTTGAGTCTAGAAGATTTAGTTCAATCGGCAGTCGATTCGGAGCAAAGTGCGATTCTCGCCATTCCCGTACGCGATACCTTAAAACGAGTTGAAACGGCACCACTTATATCAACAACGGTAGATCGTTCAACTTTATGGCAAGCGCAGACACCACAAATTGCCAAATTGGGTGTACTTAAAAATGCCATTGAACAAGCGCTTGCCGCTGGTGCGACCATCACAGATGAAGCAAGTGCCTTAGAATTTGTCGGTGAGCATGTCAATGTCGTGCAGGGTCGTTCGGACAATATTAAAATTACCTATCCAGATGACTTGGAATTGGCACGTTTAATTTTAGCGTCTCAAGTTAATAGATGATTATTTCAAGGAATATTTAAGGGACAGTGATTTTTACTGTCGCTTTAATCTATAATTCCCGCATCCTTTTTAGATCTGTTTCGCAATGATCCCTTCTCAACAGTATCGTTTTTTACGGCAGTCATTACGCGATGGCCGCAGTATAAAACACGATTCTTCTCGATGGGCTAAACTTCATTTAGACCCGTGGTTACTTTGCTTCTTGGTACTCAATGCAATATTGGGGCTGATGGTTGTCTATAGTGCGACCGCGGAAGATTCGGGAATGGTACTACGTCAAGCCACAAGTTTTGGTGTAGGCTTTATTGTGATGTTGATCTGCGCGCAAATTCCACCCAAAGTTTACCAATCTATGAGTCCGTACTTATATGCCATCGGTATATTTTTACTGTTGTTGGTTTTGGTTATTGGTGAAAAAAGGATGGGGGCGAAACGCTGGATTAGCTTACCGGGTATCGGCAGTATGCAGCCGAGTGAGTTTATGAAATTTGCCATGCCACTCATGATGGCGTGGTATTTTGCGCGAAAACCTTTTCCACCGAAATTTTTACAAATTGTCGGGGCATTAATTTTATTATTGATTCCATTTGCATTGGTCGCTTTACAGCCTGACTTGAATATCGGTTTGATTATTCCGGGTATTTTTGTTTTATTTTTAAGTGGAATGTCTTGGCGTTTAATTGCAGCTGCTTTAACAGCCTTTGCGATTGCAGCACCTGTACTCTGGATGTTCTTTTTTCAGGAATATCAGAAAAAACGTGTACTGACGTTATTTGACCCTGAGTCTGACGCACTTGGTGCAGGTTGGAATATTATTCAGTCTAAAATTGCCATTGGTTCAGGCGGTTTAATGGGTAAGGGGTATACCGAAGGGACACAGTCGCATTTGGGTTATCTGCCAGAGCATCATACTGACTTTATTATGTCGACCTATGCTGAAGAGTTTGGCTTTATTGGTGTATTTCTTTTATTTAGTTTATTTACAGCAATTATTGTTCGCTGTTTGATTATTGGACTAAATTGCTTCCATAATTTTGGACGACTCTATGCAGGGGCGATAGGATTAACTTTCTTCTTTTTTGTATTTTTAAACTCGGGTATGGTCAGTGGGATTTTACCGGTAACAGGTGATCCACTACCGTTGATGAGTTATGGTGGTACAGCCGTAATTGCGATGCTCGCAGGAATGGGAATTGTGATGTCGATTCATACGCATCGCTAAGCATTAATGTAAACGGAATAATCAAGCCGGACCAATGTCCGGCTTTTTTTATGCGCTGGACGTACGGGAAAATGCTGTAGCAGAATGTATTGAGCAGTCCGTCAGAACGTAAATCAATGTTTCTGTGCAGATGATTGGCAGGTCGAATGCCTTGGTTGTAGTTGTTTAAGCTATGGCGGACTGGCCGGCCAGCGCTCATAAGCGCCCGCAAGTATAATCTGTCAGTATCTGGGCAGGCGCCGGCTAAGCGGATAAAAACAGCCGGCTTCATGCCGGCTTTGGGTTTAGTTGAATAGCTGATTGATTTTTCTGGCTATTTCTTTGTTGTAAATTCGATAGTCGCTGATGGCATAGGGGCTGAACAGGGCATATTTGCAGCTGGTGCTGGAACCATTTTTGGCGGCAGCGGTGCGGCAGTTCAAGATGGAAAAGACCTTCGCGTCAGCCGATTTAAGCTCAAATGAGCTTAAGTAAATTTTTTCATTGGCAATATCCTGAGTAGTAACGGTATAGCCATTTTTTACTAGCACATTGCTGAGGCTGGAAATCGTGCGTTTGCTGCTGACTGTCAGCGCATCTTCATAGCCGAAGGTTTTAATCAGGGTTGCAGTGTTCAGCTGCTCGGCATTTTTAAATAATTCCGGCGCTGCGTTTTTGATAAAGAAGCCGAAGTCTTCTGTGCTGATATCGGCCGTAATAGGCTTGAAGGTCATGCGTACGCCATCACTCAGCCTGTCGTATGCGACGCGCATCTGTATATCTGCGCAGGAACTGGAGTCGTTGGCGCTGCGGCGGTGATCAGCGCTGACCGTATTGCAGACTTTTATTTTAACCCGGTCTTGCGCCAGGCGCCGGAATTGCGCGTCATAAATATGATGCACACTCCAGTAACGGTCTTGTTTTAACTGGTTAAAGAACGGGGCATTGCTGATCAGCCCTTTGTTTAAATCCAATTCATTATAAGCCGAGAGCGGTACTGTCAGGGAAAAACTGTTCAGTTCTGGATTGAGCTGGATATGCTGGGTTTTAGGCCCGAAGCCGCCTAGCACATTTTGATAGAGGCTGCCGCGTTCCCCTGTGACTTGGCAGCCGGATAGCCCGGCTGCTGCGGCAAGAAACAATAATGTTTTTTGCATATTTTGATTTTTTCTATAGATAACGATTATTCGAAATTGAAGCTGACGTCAGAAGCCGTGTTTGGAGACGGATGCTGGAAAATACGCTCGTTCTGATGGTCAAAGTAAACTTTCCAGCTGTTTTTGATATTTTTGCACTGGAATAAGCCGTAGTATTTTTGCAGATTCGGTGTAGACAGCACCTCAGAGCCTTTATAAGGAATCAGCGGTGATGGATGGCTTTTAATTTGTACAAATTCACCGCCGTCACGCGCACAATAGGTGTTTGCGCGTTCCCACATAATGGTGCCAGCACCGTAAGATACGTTATTCATGGTGATGGTGCGCGGATTTTTATACTTGGCTTGGAAAAATTCCTGCACCGTCGGATACTGTTCAAAATCCTTATCTGTCAGCTGCCCCAAGGTATTCCATTTATCAATAGCTTTTGACAGCCATCCTTTTTTTGCTTCTTCTGCAGATGCGTAAGTACTGGCAATAATGCATGCTGCAGCTAAAAAGGTTTTAGTTTTCATTATATAACTCCAATTCAGGTGCAGAGCATGCTAAAGGCCATGCAGCGGCGATGCAACTTTGCGGGCGCTAATATGTATAATCAAATGTTAGAAAATGTTTAATTTTTAATAAAAATTTATAATATTTTGTTTTATTAATCTGCATTGAAAAATCAGCGCTTTAAGGCAAACATAAAAAAAGCCCTCAATTGAGGGCTTTATTTAGATATTAATTAATGTAGGAACCACGTGTAATAGCCCCACAACATTAGTGGCCAAGCGAGGAAGGGGCTAAAAAGCCATTTCCAGAACCAATGGTGTGGTGTAAAACCCACACCATGCACAAAACCACCTGAAATACCTATCATGATGAACATCAGCGCTCGATGGCTATATCCACCATTGTCATCCAGCATGGCAGCAGGATGTACAAGTAACACGGCTGCCAAAGGAAAAGCTAACAGGCAGGAAATGACCATTGCAAATTTATTTGGCTTCTTTTCTACAAGTGATTTTTCTACAGCAGCATCAGTCATTTGTTATTCCTCATCTAGATCTTGATGATGTTCGATGTAAAGCGCACTAAGTACACCTGCAAAACATGCCATCAAGATACCGAGAATCCAAGCAAAATACCACATCGTCTTTTCTCCTTAGACACAGCCTTAGTATAGGCTGTGTGAATTCTCTTCAATATGTTTGTTAGTAACCACGCCCCACATTTTGTAGTAACACCAAGTTGTGTAGCACAGGATAAGTGGGACAAAAATACATGCTGCAACTGTCATCACAGTTAGGGTATTTTTACTTGATACCGCATCCCACATAGTCAAACTTACAGTTGGGTTGATGCTCGATGGCATAAGGAAAGGGAACAATGCAAAACCAGCAGTTAAGATTGCACCAATGACTGCCAAGCTTGAACCAAGGAAGCTGAAACCTGCTTTACCTTTACCTGCGGCAAGGATGATGATCAGCGCACCTAAAATAGCCATGATTGGCGCAATCATAGTAATTGGATAAGTACTGTAATTGTTCATCCAACCTGGGTTGGCATTGGTGATCACTTCTTTAGCTAATGGGTTTGCAACGCCATTAGTGTCAAACGGTTGAGCTAATGTGTAGCCTTGGATATTACCGAAGTATAACCATGCGCCTGCCAGTAAGAAGCAAACTAAGAATACGATACCCATAAGCTGAGTTGCTTTTGCAGAGCGTGCGCGTAGATCGCCGTCTGTACGAAGCATGAGCCATGCACCACCGTGAGCGCAAAGCATAGATAAACTCACGATACCGCAAACTAAAGCGAATGGGTTAAGCAGTGCAAAGAAGCTCCCTGTATAAGTCGAGCGAACAGTTTCGTCCATAGTGAATGGAACACCAAGGAACATATTACCAAACGCAACACCAAATACGAGGGCAGGAACGGCACCACCAATTGCTAAACCCCAATCCCAAGAATTACGCCACTTGGTATTTTCAAGTTTAGAACGGTAATCAAAACCGACTGGACGTAAGAAGAGGGCGAAGAGTACCAGTAACAGTGCCCAGTACATGCCTGAGAATGCAGTCGCATATACCATTGGCCATGCTGCAAACAGCGCACCACCGGCAGTAATAAACCAAACTTGGTTACCGTCCCAGTGTGGGGCAATCGTATTGATTGCCGCACGACGTTCTTCGTCTTTTTTACCTACGAATGGCATGATCGCCATTGAGCCCATATCGAAGCCATCGGTGAGAGCGAAGCCGATCAGTAGGACACCGACTAATACCCACCAAATGATTTTGAGTAATTCATATTCGATCATGCTTGAGCCTCCTCATTTGCCTTTTTTGCAGCTTCAAGTTTCTCGAAGTGGTATTTACCAGTATGTAGAGAACTTGGGCCAAGGCGTGAGAATTTAATCATTAAGTACATTTCAATGATCAGCAGTACAGTGTAGAACGCTGCCAATGCAAGGATAGAACCCCATACATCACCTGTACTTAAGCTAGAAGCTGAAAGATGTGTAGGTAGAACTTCACCGATAGTCCAAGGTTGACGACCAACTTCGGCAACATACCAACCTGTTTGTGCTGCAATCCAAGGTAATGGCAGGGCAAATAAAGCAAACTTTAATAACCAAGGTTTGTTTTCTGCATTACGTTTACCGACAGCAAAGGTAGCAAGTACGAACAGAAGGAGCATTAAGAAACCAGAAGCAACCATTGCACGGAATGCCCAGAACAAGCTTGGAACATGTGGAATAGTGTCTTTTGCAGCAGCTTTGATTTGATCATCAGAAGCATCGACCACTTTGTCTGTGTATTTTTTCAGAAGCAGACCATAACCCAAGTCTTTTTGAGACTCAGCAAATGCTGCTTTAAGTTCAGGAGACGTATCGCCTGCACGAAGTTGTTCTAACTGTGAGTAAGCCACCATACCGTTACGAATACGCGCTTCGTGTTGTACGATCAGGTCTTTAATACCTATCACTTCTTTGTCAGTTGAACGTGTTGCAATAATCCCCATGACATAAGGAATTTTGATCGCGTAGTCAGTAGACATGGTTTCTTTATTTGGAATACCAAACAAAGTAAATGGCGCTGGAGCTGGGTGAGTGTCCCATTCAGCTTCAATCGCAGCTAGTTTAGTTTTTTGTACGTCACCAATTTCATAACCAGATTCATCACCCAGTAAGATCACCGAAAGTGTAGACGCTAAACCAAAGATAGCAGCGATGGCGAATGAGCGACGCGCAAATGGCAAGTCACGCTTTTTCAATAAGTAGTAACTTGAAATTGCCAGTACGAAAATAGCACCAGTCACATAACCTGCAGATACGGTATGCACGAATTTAACCTGAGCCACGGGGTTGAAAATCAGCGCACCGAAGTCCACCATTTCCATACGCATGGTTTCATAGTTAAAAGCAGAACCAACAGGGTTTTGCATCCAACCATTGGCCACTAAAATCCATAGTGCAGACATGTTCGAGCCTAGAGCAACTAACCAAGTGACAGCCAAATGCTGAACTTTGGATAGGCGATCCCAGCCGAAGAAGAATAAACCAATAAATGTTGATTCAAGGAAGAATGCCATCAGACCTTCAATGGCTAATGGTGCACCGAAAATATCACCGACATAGTGTGAGTAATACGCCCAGTTAGTACCGAACTGAAACTCCATGGTCAAACCAGTAGTAACACCTAAAGCGAAGTTAATACCGAAGAGTTTTCCCCAGAATTTAGTCATGTCTTTATAAATTTCTTTGCCAGAAATCACATAGGTGGTTTCCATGATGGCAAGAATAAAAGCCAGACCTAAAGTCAGTGGAACAAAAATAAAGTGATACATCGCGGTCATTGCAAATTGGAACCGCGAAAGATCGACCACGCTTTCAGAAATCATCAACGTGTCTCCTTGATTTGGGAAGGACTGCCAGCAATATGCTCGGCAACTTGATTGTCAAAGTTTTTAGGGATAGTAGGGGCGTCGAACCAGATGTTCTTAATGATCATTAAAATAATCACTTTAATTATTAGTATTGCGGTTATTTCTCTGACCACACGACGATTTAAATCTTTGAATTTTAAGCTCATGGAGATAAGCCTATTCTTTAAACTTGTACTATATTATTAACAAATATATACAAAAAGCAAATAGGTTGAACAGTTAAAATAAAAATATATTATTAAGTAATTTAAATACAAATACTTATGGTGTTTAATAGTTAAAAAATAAACTATTTTTTTATTTTAAATACCTGACTAAAACACTTGTGTTTAAATATTGTAAATCCGACTAAAACGGTTATATTTATATTTTAAATTCTGACTAATTTACTATATTTACTATATTTACTAAAAGTTACATTGTGAATAATGAGAATCTTTACTAATTAAATATAAGTAGGTTAAGTCTTGAAGTGCGACACCACCTCGCTATTAAATAACCCGAATCATGAATAAGCCCAGATATATCATGATAAATTGAGGCTTGTTTTGATGTGGGCCGCATTCTTCAGTGTATAAACTTCTGTCTGCGGACATATCGCAGCAATTGCCTCAGCAAGCTTTTACGTCCATCAATGCAGGCGATCAGAATGTCTGTCACTATTCTGCAAATCTGTGAATACGCTGAACATTCATTAGCACCTTCACTTTTTGAAAGGTAAAGACCTAGCCGTTCTTTATGGTCCTCGGCATGTAATCCTAGAATGGTAAAACGGCTTTGTTGACAGAAATACCTTCATTCTTGATCTTTTTTGTTAAAAACACGACATTTTAATTGGTGAATAATACTTGTAATGAATGGTATTGAGCCACACAAATGGATATACGGCAATATCGAGAAGACGCCGTTACCAAGCATGTAATTCAGGGATTAACTTGTCTGTAATATTGGTAATGCCACCCTTGGAAAGAACCAGTGCATACATATCGGTAATTTGTTTCTGAATATTGCGGTAGCCCGTACGGAGTGCATATAGCGAAATGACTTTGTTGTCGATCTATTTATGGAGTTAGGTTTGATTTTTCTTGACGAGTTGAGGCTCAAAATCGTCAGCACGATCCCGAGGTATTTCCAGTTCAAATGAACCGTAAGATGATTTTACAGTCTTACGAGAATAGCTATTCCTACAATTGGCTAGTGGGGGCTTCTAAATTCAATTTCAGCATTTAAAGCTGCTTCTGTCAGTTGTTTGAGGGGTGGGGTTAAGATACCGTTTTCACCAGTGAGGAGGGCTTGACTGTAATTGTTTTTAAAAACAGCTTTGAAATCAAAGTTGCTTGCCATGATGTGTCATTTCTTGTTTGATTCAGTTTATTGAAATGACACAGATTTTTGAATACTATTGAAAAAGCAGGTATTTATAACGTATATAAGTCCTACTTTTGCTAATCAAAGCGCGATATTGTATACTTGTGCCTAACTCAAAGTGGGTAATGTTCCTGCTTATCTTTTTTTATTTAGCTGATTGTGATTTATCTGTATTCAAGCTTCTGACTTGATTCATATCTTTGTAACTACAGAATTATTATTCCAAACCCGATTGATTAATCTCTTTGTTCTGTCACAAAAAGCTCACATGTTGAGTAAATCTTTTGAATATTTTAAATACTTGGCAAACTGCCAAAGCCGTAAATGGCGACGAAATTAATGTAAAACTGGTGCCTTTGAAACGTCAACAAAATACCAATGCTGGTTTAATTTGGGTTGATGTTGGGCAAATGGTTGAATTAGAAACAGGCGAGACATTTAACCTGAATCTAGATGGCAAAAGCTTCTATACTGGCCCAAACCAGCTATATCGCTTAGCCTAAAAGCAAAAAACAGCAGATGATCTGCTGTTTTTTTTTTGCTTAATTTAAAGTCTACGTTTGCATGGTCTGGATGCGTATATTAATCAAATATGATGGTAAGTTTTTCTAAAGGCTAACGATTAGAAAGCTATGGACTAGTAAGACCAAATTTTTAATTTTAAATCACTCACAGATGGGTTTTCACCAATCTCTAATATTTGAGCTTGTTCTGTACGCCAGTCCCCTAAAACGATACGAGGTTTGCCATGCACATCGTGTATTTGGGGGCGGTGGGTATGTCCATGAATCAGTAGATCGGCATGCTCTAAAGCTTTTTCTACAGCTTCGGCATTTACATCCATGATTTCATAAGATTTAACTTGCTTGGTTTCTGTACTTTTTTTGCGGAAGCCATTGGCGATTTTTTGTCGAATGCTAAGCGGTAAGCTCTTTAAGAAACCTAAAAGCAAAGGATTACGAATCACTTTACGAAACTTTTGGTAAGACACATCATCGGTGCAAAGTAAATCGCCATGTTCGAGGCGAATTTTATAGTTGCTAATGTGGAGATAATCAACGTCTTGTAATAATTGACCGTGAAATTTATCTAAAAACTTTTGACCCAATGCAAAGTCACGATTACCTACTTGGAAATAAATTTGATTTCCCAAAGCAGTAAAATCTTTAAGCGCTGCAATGATTTCGTCTAACCATGGGGCAGTAAAGTCATCACCAATCCAAGCATTAAACCAATCACCTAAAATATACAGCTGGGTATTTTGAGTTTTGTATTGTTCTAACAAAGCTAAAAACCCCCGAACGAGTCGAGGGTGTTCAGGTGACAAATGTAAATCAGCGATAAACAGATAGGTCACGAATCTTTTCCTTATTCTAAAAATCCCTCCCAGCCTCCCTTTGGAAAAGGGAGGAGTTCCGACATTTATTTCATATTGAAACTCCCTCCTTTATTAAAGGGACTTGCGCAGCAATGCTACTCAGGGAGAATTTAAAAATTATTCAGAAATGATTTTAGCTGATTCGATTACAACGTTCTCTAGAGGAACGTCTGCGTGGTAGCCACGGTTACCAGTACGAACGCTTTTGATTGCGTCAACAACGTCAAGACCTTCAACTACTTTACCAAATACTGCATAGCCCCAACCTTGCGCTGTTTTACCAGTGTGATTAAGGAAAGAGTTGTTTTTCACGTTAATGAAGAATTGAGCTGAAGCAGAGTGAGGTGCTTGAGTACGTGCCATAGCGATCGTACCAACATCATTGCTTAAACCGTTGTCAGCTTCGTTTTCAATAGAATCACGAGTTGTTTTTTCTTTGAAGTTTTCATCCATGCCGCCGCCTTGGATCATGAAACCATCAATAACACGGTGGAAAATCACGCCGTCATAGAAACCATCGCGAACATACTGTAAGAAGTTTTCAGCAGTTTTAGGTGCTTTTTCAGTGTTAAGCTCAAGAACAATACGACCTTTATTGGTGTTTAATTCGACTTGAGGAAAACTCATTGTGTAATCTCCTGTACATGGACATGAAAGCCATGGGTTTTTTGGTTGTGAGAAGCATAAGCAAACTGTAAACTACAAGGCAAGTAAAAACGTTACTTTCTTTGTTAAAAATAAAGAAAAGCGTTTTAATTATCCTAATTTTATCTTTATAGAAGTGATTTTATTACCATGAAGCCAAACGATGTTGTTTCATCCCTGCCTAACAATCCGACAACCAAGAACAATGCCCCTGTCGAAGCTGCGCAGCAGGAACAACAGCCAGGCTTAGATTTTGTACGTCAAGTCATTACCGATGATTTATCTGCAGGTCGTACAGAACAAGTTGTAACACGTTTCCCACCAGAGCCAAACGGCTACCTACATATTGGTCATGTAAAAGCCATTTGTCTGAACTTTGGTATTGCTCAAGAATTCGCGGGTCTATGTAACCTCCGTTTCGACGATACAAACCCAGATGCCGAAGAACAAGAGTATGTAGATGGTATTGCCAATGACGTGAAATGGCTAGGTTTTGAGTGGAACGGCGAGCCGCGTTATGCATCGAGCTATTTTGATCAGCTTTACGCTTGGGCAGTTCAATTGATTGAACAAGGTGATGCCTATGTGGATTTGCAAAGCTCTGAAGAAATCAAACTGAACCGCGGTAATTTTGTTGAGCCGGGTAAAAACTCGCCGCAACGTGATGCTAGCGTAGAAGAAAACTTAGCGCGTTTTGAACAAATGCGTAATGGTGAGTTGGGAGAAGGTCAGGCAGTACTACGTGCCAAAATTGACATGACTTCACCTAACATTCATATGCGTGATCCTATTTTGTATCGTATTTTGCATTCTGAACATCACCAAACTGGTGATAAATGGAAAATGTACCCAATGTACGATTATGCGCATCCATTATCAGATGCCATTGAAGGAGTTACGCATTCACTGTGTACACTAGAGTTTGTTGATCATCGTCCGTTCTATGACTGGGTTGTAGAGAAAGTTAAATCCCCATCTGTACCACGTCAGTACGAATCAAGCCGTCTAAATGTGGATTACACCATTACCTCTAAACGTAAATTACGTAAATTGGTTGAAGGTGGATTTGTGAATGGTTGGGATGACCCACGTATGCCGACCGTTGTGGGTATGCGCCGTCGTGGCTTTACTCCAGAAGGTCTACGTGACTTCTGCAAACGTGTAGGTGTAACGAAAGTTGATGGCAGTATCGTAGATGTTGCAATGCTTGAATACTGCATCCGTCAGTCTTTAGAAAATACTGCTTCGCGTGGCATGGCTGTGTTGAATCCACTCAAAGTGACTTTAACTAACTTGCCTGAAGCGATGGATTTGGTGCATGCACGTCATCCAAACGTAGACATGGGTGACCGTATCATTCCGTTAACTCAAGACATTTACATTGATCGTAAAGACTTTGAAGAAGTTGCGCCTAAAGGCTTTAAACGTCTGATTCCGGGCGGTGAAGTGCGTTTACGTCATGCGTATGTGATTAAGTGTGATGAAGTGATTAAAGACGAGAACGGTGAAGTGGTTGAATTGAAATGTTCAATTGACCCTGAAACTTTAGGTAAAAACCCTGAAGGCCGTAAAGTGAAAGGTGTTGTACATTGGGTTTCTGCAAGCAAGGGTATTGCAGCGGAAGTTCGTATCTACGACCGTTTATTCACTGAATCAGACCCTGAAGTGGGTGATGACTTCCTTGCAAACTTAAATCCAGAATCACTTAAAGTGGTTCAAGCGGTCATTGAGCCTGCATTGGCAGAAGCAAAACCTGAAGATCGTTTCCAATTTGAACGTGAAGGTTACTTTGTTGCAGATCAGTTTGATCATACAGCTGAAAAACCAGTGTTTAACCGCATCTTAGATTTGAAAGACAGTTTTAAACCGGGTAAATAAAATCTTAGTTTTTAAAGGGATTCATCTTTGAATCCCCAATAGGTTAAGATCAAGTAGGTTAAGATTAAGCTCAACTTCGGTTGGGCTTTTTTCATGCTTGAGATGGTTCATTAAGGCAGTACAGAGGGGAAATAAGTGATCATTCGAAATAAAAATAATAGCTTTAAACTTTTATTTGCATGGCATGGCACGATACTCCCAAAAGTCATGCCTGCGTTGGCTGTCGTCGTGAGTTTGTCGGCGATTTTGGTGTATCTAAGTGCTGCACATTACCTGAATACGCCCGAAGTTCCAGCCATCGGGTTTACTATCTTTGGGGTAATTCTGTCGATTTTTTTGAGCTTTCGAAATACTGCCTGTTATGACCGTTGGTGGGAAGGTCGCAAGCTTTGGGGCACATTGATTGCCAATACACGCCACATGATTCGGGATAGTCATGTACTTGAAGATGAGCAAAGAACCGTGTTGATGTACCGCATCATGCTGTTTTGCAATTTGTTACGTGATCGCTTACGCCATGAATCACAAGATATTGCACATTTTAAAGATGGTGCAGCTTTGACGGATCAGCAATGGCAGCAATGTCGAGATAATATCAATGCACCACAGTATTTACTTGAAATTATTCAAAAAGATTTAGTCAAAACTTATAAACAAGGTCAGATTACAGATATTATTTACAGCACGCTTACACGTCATACTGTAGCAATGGGTGATATCCATGCAGGCTGTGACCGTATTATGACCACGCCATTGCCATTTTCGTATTCGGTGCTTTTACATCGCGCGGTGTATTCATTTTGTCTGATTTTGCCGTTTAGCCTAGAGGCCAGTTTAGGGATATGGACACCTGTTATTGTGGCTTTGATTGCATATTTATTTTTAGGTTTGGATGCGTTAAGTGCAGAGCTAGAAGAGCCTTTTGGCTTGCAGGAAAATGATTTACCGCTGGATTCGATTGTACGGAATATTGAGCGTGAAATGTTTAGCAGCCTAGAAGTTGAACTTCCGCCGTTGATTAAGACTTTTAACAGTAATTTAAGATAAATTCTTGGCCTAATTTTCAGATAAATTCGGCGATACGTACCAAGCATATTGATGCTGAAAATAATCGTCCAAGTGTCGCATAAAAGCCTGTACTTTAGGCGGAACAAAATGTCGATGCGGAATTACCACATAGATTGCAGTACTTTGAACAGGGATTGCTGATAGAACTTGGACGAGTCTGCCAGATTGTAAATCTTCATCCACATGCCAGATGGAGTTGTTTGAGATGCCTAAACCTGCAAGTGCTGCTTGGCGTACGCCTTCACCTGAGTTGATATGAACTTGTCCTGAAACAGGTATATTTATGTTGTGTTGATCTTGGACGAATGTCCAAAGCTGCGAAACACCCTTAGGGTATTTCTGTAAAATGCATTGGTGTATAGAGAGCTCTTCTAGGGAGTGAGGTTCGCCATATTGTTCGATATAGCTAGGCGAGGCACACAAAATACGACGGTTTAAGCTGAGCGGTTTAGCAATCAGTGATGAGTCTTCTAACTGTCCAATACGTATCGCAACGTCGATACCTGCGGAGACCAAATCTAAATTTTGATCGGTCTGTTCAATATCCAAAGTCAATGTTGGATGCAACTTGGCAAAGGCTGCAAATACTGGCCCTAAGATACGATTTCCAAAAACTTCTGAACAGGTGATTTTTAATACCCCACTAAGTTGTTGTGGTTCAGGCTGAAATTGGCCTAGCAGAGAATTAAATTGTTCGAGTAAGGGAAAACCTTGCTGCAATAAAACAGCACCCTCCTGTGTTAAATGTAGTTGCCGTGTAGTGCGATGAAATAAGCGCAGCCCTAAACTTTGTTCAAGTCTGTGTAGACGGCTACTAGCGACAGAAACAGAGAGATTGGCTTCTTTGGCAGCTTGACTGATTGAACCCAGTGCCGCCATTCGTGTGAATAAGTCGAAATCTTCAGTTAGTATTATCAATATAATCAAGAAAGTCTTTCTCGATATTCAGGGTTTTTCTGATAAACATCTGTACTTATTCTGTGTATAAATTAAACACAGGAAATCACCATGAACTATCACAACCTAGGGCAATCTGGCTTACAAGTTTCAGAGTTCGGCTTTGGTGCAGGTACATTTGGCGGGCAAGGCCCTATTTTCTCTGCATGGGGGCAATCGAGTTTAAATGATGCCCAACGTATGATTGATCTGTGTATTGATCAAGGCGTGAATTATTTCGATACCGCAGATGCTTACTCAAATGGTGCCTCAGAGCAGATGCTCGGTGCATTACTTCAATCAAAACGCCAAGAGGTGATTATTTCCAGCAAAGTGGGTATCCGATTGAACGATGGAATCAATCAAGGTGGATATTCTAGAAGCTATATAATTCAAGCCGTGGAGGCGAGTTTAAAGCGTTTAGGCACAGATTATATTGATGTGCTGCAACTCTGCATCAGTTTGATAGCACGACGCCACTTGAGCAGCTGATGCGCAGTTTAGATGACTTGGTAGGTAGTGGAAAAGTTCGCTATATCGGTGCGTCGAATTTTTCAGGCTGGCAGCTCATGAAAGCACAGTCGATTGCTCAGCAGCATGGCTATGAAAAGCTAAGTGTGCATCAAGTCTATTATTCTTTGATTGGACGTGACTATGAATGGGAGTTGATGCCTGCACAGCATGATCAACAGATTGGTGCAGTGGTTTGGAGTCCGCTGGGCTGGGGGAGATTAACTGGAAAATTTGATCGTGAGCATGCGATTCCAAAGCAAAGTCGACTACATGAGACCGCTCAATTCGCACCGCCAGTTCAACACGAAAAGTTATTTGCAGTGTTAGATGTAATGCAAGAAATTGCCATGGAAACAGGGCACTCTATCCCACAGATTGCATTGAATTGGCTGAAAACCAGACCGACTGTGTCTAGTATTTTGATAGGCGCACGTAATGAACAGCAACTGTTGGATAACCTTGCGGCGAAAGATTGGTCGTTAAGCGTAGAGCAGTTAGCCCGATTAGACGCAGTCAGTGCAGTGTATCCACCTTATCCATACTATCCCTATTGGAATGGGCAATTTACAGAGAAGAATCCCACGCTAGTGACATCAGCATTTATTACAGAACATACAGCAGAATAGGGCAATAACAATTCAGTGGTAGGCAATGATCAGTTCTCTGTGCTATCACTGAATAAAATTATAATATGAAGGAATGCTGATGAGTGTCGTGATTGAAACCCAGATGTTAATTCGTAAGTCCATCAATATCGTATTTAATGCTTTTGTTGATCCTTTAATAACACAGCATTTTTGGTTTAGTGCATCGAGTGGATATCTAGAAGAAGGTAAAACGGTGCAATGGACTTGGCAAAAATATAATGCAGTCGCCGATGTAGACGTGCTGAATATTAAGGAAAACAAATTAATTCAAATACAGTGGGGAGAACCAAAAACTCAGGTCGATTTTATTTTTGAGCAAATTAGCCCGATGGAAACCTATGTCCGCATCAAAAATTCAAAGATTCCTCTGCAAGGTCAGGCATTGATTGATTTTATTATCGATAGTACAGGTGGTTTTACAACGGTTTTGGATGCAGCCAAAATTTATTTAGAACATGGCCTGCAAAGCAATTTGGTTGAAGACAAATTTCCACCTTTTAGCAATGCGAACTTTTAGCAATGTGAAGAGTGACCAAGATTAAGTATTACATCTGATACGCTAAAATAAAAAGCTTGTGTATTGGCACAAGATTTCTAAGCAATGTGCTGATGTACTGAAATTTGATAAAGCCACAGTTCAATGATGCTGTAGTGGATTAACGATTTTTATGTTCTTCACGCTTTAAATAGGTATAAACCGGCATCTGCATTTTGGCTTTTTCGCGCAGTTTCTTTTTGATATAGAACACCAGTGCAAAGCAAGTAGTGGTCACGGTCAGCATCATGCTACTCATAAAACTCATCAGAGAACTGACATACCCAATCGTGGTGAGTCGGTTCATCATACGAAACACCTGAGGACTACTTTCAACACCGGTAATGGCCCAAGTGCATAAGTGTTCACAGTTATTAATAATCAGATGATAGTTGTTTTCATGCATACGTGAGCGCATACGACGCACCACTTTACGCCCTTTAAACTTTGGATTGCTGTACGACTGAACGATGATTTTTTTGCCGTGGCTGAAATTTTCGATAGAGGTCATTTCAATCGGATGTTTTTTGAAAAGGTGTGCAAAACCTGAGTAGTGAATGACTCTACCGCGGCCGGCATATATGCCATGATGGCTATAACCGAAGTGTTTAACAATCAGATGTGTTCCAAGAGGAAAACCATCTTTCTGCACATGCATGTATTTACCAGTCCTACTTTAAATCCGAATTATTTTTAAAGATTAGTCTACTTTTAATCTGTGAATTAATCGACTATTTTAGCGATGATTTAGCTAAAATTTGTTCGATTTTTAACGTGCGCTATGGATAGGGTCATGCTTGGTCTTCAATTAACCTCAATGTTTAAAAAAATGCGCTTTATGATGCTGCTCGGTCTGATTTTCTCACCGAGTATTTCCTATGCCAATATTCAAGCGAAACGTGTCAGTCAGCCTATTGCCGTGGATGTGGTTGAAATTTCCGATCTGAGTCAACTGAAGCTCTATTTATATGATACACAGCAGCAGCCATATCAAGACCTACAGCGACTAAAGCAGGTATTAGCGCGTAAGTGTAATACGATGAACTTCGCAATGAATGCCGGGATGTATCATGCAGACTTAGCACCTGTTGGTCTATACGTTGAAAATGGAGTGCAGAAAAAAGCCTTGAATCGTGCAACACGAGGCTTTGGTAATTTTTTAATTCAGCCGAATGGTGTTCTAGCATGGAATGGCAAGCAAGCGGTGATATCAACCACACAAAAATATGCTTCCACAGATTTTAAGGCACGTTATGCAACGCAGTCAGGTCCAATGCTGGTGGTAGATGGAAAAATCAATCCAAACTTTATCCCACAGTCAGATTCATTGAAAATCCGCAATGGTGTGGGGATCAAAAACGGCAAGTTGTATTTTGTGATCAGTCGTGAAGGCGTGTCGTTTTATGCATTTGCACAATATTTTAAGCAGCAATTATCGATTAACAATGCCTTGTATTTAGATGGATCTGTGTCTAGTGCAGATATCCAAGCGTTGAATAGACATGATTCGAGTTTAAAACCTTTAGGGCCAATTGTAGCGTATACAACAGGATCTCAATGCAAACAATAAAAGCCCGAATAATCGGGCTTCATCTGTACAGTGTTTAGATTGATAGAAACAACTGTTTATTTGCCGACTAAACCTAAAAAGGTACTTTGGGTTTGGCACATTTGAATGGCTTGTTCTTTAGATTGTTTTTTAATACTTTCTTCAAACTGTTTTTTCTGTTCTTTGATTTGTTCTTCGTTTAAGCCCATTTGTTTCGACAAGGCTTCGAGTTTGTCCCAAGATTCTTCGCATTCTTTGGGGATTTGGCTACAAGCACTTAGACTAAGTATGCAGCAGGCAATAAGGCAACTTGTTAATTTATTCATGTTCATTCCTTTAATTTTTATATCAATGCTGTTTAGAGGTCATCTGCCTATTATTGATGTAATATTAGGTTTTATTGTCGTGTGTTTAAAAATTAGACATTGTTGATTTGCCTTGGAGCATAGCATAAAAGCTGTAAATAGCGATGTGGCCAATCCACAAAACCTGATCTGTAAATAAGCGGCATACTTTTGATTAGACTAAAAAATGAAAAAGGCACTCTGTAAAACAGAATGCCTTGTTTGAACATTGAATGTTCAGACTCTACTGTAGAGGTAGATGCTGGATTTCATTTAATTCCTTACGGCTATAACCGCGCGAAGCGAGTACTTTTTTAATACCGAGGATAACATCTTCATCCGTTGCCTTTGTAAGAGCAGCAATAAGCTGTTCATTGGTTTTACAAGAGCAATCATTTTCAACACAGGCAATTTGATTCTTATGCCCGTTTTGCTGTTCATTAGCGAACAACTTATGCCAAAAACTCATAGAGCCTTCATTTGCGACCTAACATAGGACGAAATATAACCAATTCAATAAATAAAGCAAGACTACTAAAGTGAAATTTTAGCCACTTGAATCATCATTTTTTCGATTGGACTTTTAGAATCTTTGCTTAATTGATATAGAAAGGTATCCATTACACCGCATGTGGCGAGAATATAAAGCTTTTTTAGTATATAAAAAAGGAGCTTTTAGAAAGCTCCTTTTATGACAACAACATGACTTGAAATAATTTGTTTAAATCTTCTCAAGAAACACGCCAGACTCTACATGGTGTGTATAAGGGAACTGATCAAACAAGGCAAATTTGCTGATTTTATGCGTTTGTGAAAGTAGTTTGAGATTGTCATGCAAAGTATCTGGGTTGCATGAAATATAGATAATGCGTTCAAAACGTTGCAACAGTTTTAGTGTTTCATCATCGATACCTGCACGCGGTGGATCGACAAATACCGTATCGAAGTTATAGCTTGAAATTTCAATCTCAGCTTCTTCAAGGCGGCGGAATGTACGTTCAGCATTGTAGGCTTGCGTGAACTCTTCAGCAGATAGACGAGCCACTTGGATATTATCAATGCCATTTTGCTCAATATTCCACTGTGCAGCATAGACTGAAGACTTGGCTAATTCTGTTGCCAAAACGCGATTAAAGCGTGTTGAAAGAGGCAGCGTGAAATTACCATTACCACAGTAAAGCTCAAGTAAGTCTTGGTCTGAGTGATCGGCAGCCTGACACGCCCATTCCAGCATTTTTTGACATACGCCGGCATTTGGCTGAGTGAAACTACTTTCGATTTGTTTGTACTGATATTTGCGGTCAAACACTTGGAGTTCTTCAACCACATAGTCATCAGTTAAAATCACGCGCTGACCACGACTACGACCATAAATCTTGATGTTGAGCTTTTCAGACAGCGCTTTGGCAGCTATCTCCCATTCAGCATTGAGCGGGCAGCGGTAAACCAATGAAACTAACATTTCACCTTTCAGCGTTGCTAAGAAATGAACCTCAAATAAACGGCTCGATAAGATCTCTTGTGCCTTGAGTTCATTTAATAATACGGGCATTAAATCATTAATGCTTTTATCTACAATCGGGAAATCTTTAATTTCTACAACTTGTTTTTCATTGTCTGAATTGCGTTCAAACATTGCATAGAACATATCATTTTCAGTATGCCAAATTCGGAATTCCGCTCGCATACGAAAGTTTTGTTCAGCAGAAGGAAAAACTTCTAAAGAGGGAGGGTTGTATTCTGAAAATTGAGCCGTAATGCGGGCAACTTTGGCATCAAGTTGTTGCTGATAAGTTGAAGTCATATGCAGTAAAAAATCGCAAACATATTAAAAAAAGTCATGTTAGCAAAATTCACCTTATAAGACTAAATTAATTCCACTTTTGGCTGTATTTATCTGTAGAGAAGATGAATCTGAATACGCTAAACAGAACTTTTATCGAGGGGAAGTTAAAAAAACGCTCAATCTTTATGGAACATTCATAAAGATTGAGCTAAGTGAGGAACTGATTAGTTGGAGTTCATTCCAACATTTAATTCATTGTCATTAAGCTAGCATTACCACCGGCTGCCGCTGTATTGACACTGATTGCCCGCTCAATCACGAAACGCTCTACAGGGATGTCATATTGGCCTGAAGCTAAATGTGTAATGCCAATAATTGCACCTTCACGAGACGCGATGACTTGTTGAATTTTTAATAACTCAGCTTTTTCACCATGATGTAAAACCGCATCAAAATTGCCATGATAAATATCCGTGATCACTTTAAATTGGTCTACGAGGATTTTTGGCATGCTATTTAAGTGTTTCAACACAAAAGTATTGTCTGCAAGTACAACAGGCTGACTACCTACAGATAAAATCGCAGCAATTTGATTCAGTTGATCTGCATCATTATTAGCCAATGAAAGCACACCTTTACGTGCCAAAATGGCATATTGGTTGTTTTCACCGGTTGGGCCTTGCAGTTCAAAACTTTGTCCTGCGGCTATGGCCTGCGGTGCTTGAATAGCAATGCCTGAAAAATGCTGCTTCGCCCAAGTGTTAAATGCGTCATATGCAGGGAAGTGTGCAGCTTGTGCTTCTGCCTGAGCTGCATAAGGTGTAGCCAGTTTTTTCTCAGAAACTTGATGCATTAAACGGTAAAGATATAAAGGACCGCCAGCTTTTGGACCTGTACCTGATAAGCCTTCGCCACCAAAAGGTTGTACACCGACCACAGCACCTACAATATTACGGTTAATGTACAAGTTGCCGACTTCTGCATGACCGATGACTTTTTGAATCGTGTCATCAATACGTGTATGCAAGCCCATGGTTAAACCATAACCTTTGGCATTAATTTGCGTTAATAGGTTTTCAATCTCACCATATTTGTAGGTGATTAAATGCAATACTGGCCCAAAAACTTCACGTTCTAAATCATTTAAATTTGGCAGTTCAATCAAAGTTGGTGCAACGAAAGTACCCGTACTTAAGGTATTGCTATCAGCATTAAACATGATTTGATGTACGGGATAGCCTTTGCTACGCATCTTCTCAATATGTTTTTCAATATTTTGCTGTGCTTCAAGGTCGATCACAGGGCCAATGTCAGTTGCTAAAAGTGCAGGATTTCCGACACGAAGTTGCTTCATCGCACCTTGTAACATGGTACGGACAACGTCCACATTATCTTCTTGCACACAGAGAATACGTAGGGCAGAACAGCGTTGACCTGCACTGTCATAGGCAGAGTTAACGACATCCAATACCACTTGTTCTGTCAATGCTGATGAGTCAACAATCATGGCATTTTGACCACCAGTTTCAGCAATCAAAACCACACTTTCGCCAAATTGGTTTAAGCGCTGTGCCACGGTTTTTTGCAAGATACGTGCGACTTCCGTTGAGCCTGTAAACATGATGCCTTGGATACGTGAGTCAGCACTGAGTTTGGCACCAATGGTTTCACCACGGCCAGGAAGGAGTTGCAATACATCGAAGGGAACACCAGCTTCCCATAAAATATGTACAGCTTGAGCAGCAATTAGCGGTGTTTGTTCAGCAGGCTTGGCAATCACGGTATTACCTGCAACCAAGGCTGCAGCAATTTGACCTGTGAAAATAGCAAGCGGGAAGTTCCACGGGCTAATGCACAGCACAGTGCCAAGAGGTTCAATTTGCGTATTTTCTGCTAGATCAATCATTTGAGCCGCATAATAACGTAGAAAATCTACAGCTTCTCGAACTTCAGCAATAGCATTGGCATAAGTTTTACCACTTTCACGTGACAACAACACCATGAGAGATTGCAATTGTGCTTCCATCAAATCCGCTGCACGGTTTAAGCATGCTGCACGCTGGTCTTTGGCTAAAGTTTTCCATGAAGCTTGGGCATTTACCGCATTATTGAGAGCGATTTCCGCTTGTTCTAAACTGGCTTCGCTGACACTGCCGACCACATCACTACGGTTTGCAGGGTTTGTAATGTTGATACTTGCAGTATTAATTTCTTCTAAATTAGCGCCCATTGCACTAGCATGCCACTGGGTATGTGCATGTTGTACGGCCGTGGTATTGAGCTGAGATAAGTCGCGATCATTGGCTAAATCGAGTCCTTTTGAGTTGCGACGTTCTGTGCCATACAAATCTTGCGGAAATGGGATAGAAGGATGCTTAGCTCCAGTAATACCTTCTTTTTCAGCCGTCGCTAATATCGTCTGTCTTGGATTTTCAATTAAATCTTCAATTTTTAAATTTTTATCTGCAATACGGTTGACGAAAGAGGTATTCGCACCATTTTCCAGTAAACGTCGTACCAAATAGGCCAATAAGGTTTCATGGTTACCCACTGGTGCATAAATACGACAAGGCACACCCAGTTTGTTATCAGACTTCGAACCCACCACTTGTTCATAGAGGGGTTCACCCATGCCGTGAAGGCACTGAAATTCATACTGGCCTGGATAGTAAAGCTCTGGCTGTGCTAATTGGTAGATCGTAGCAACGGTTTGCGCATTGTGTGTTGCAAACTGAGGATAAATTTGCTCAGGTGCAGCCAAGAGTTTTTTAGCACATGCAATATAAGATAGGTCGGTATGAACTTTGCGCGTAAATACAGGATAGTCACTCATACCTTCAATTTGCGCTTTCTTAATTTCGCTGTCCCAGTATGCACCTTTCACTAAGCGGATCATTAAACGTTTTTGGCTACGCTTAGCGAGGTCAATAATATGGTCGACCACATAGAAACAGCGCTTTTGGTAGGCTTGAATCACAAATCCAATACCTTTCCAGTCCGCTAATTTAGGCTCAAAACACAGGCGTTCAAGTAGTTCCAAAGAAATTTCTAAACGGTCAGTTTCTTCAGCATCAATGTTTAGACCAATATTGTAATGCTTGGCTAATACTGCAAGTTCAAGCACTTTTCCATAAAGCTCGTTATGTACACGATCGATCTGCGAGCGTTGGTAGCGTGGGTGTAGGGCAGATAATTTGATCGAAATGCCTGCTCCGTTATAAACATCCTTACCTTCAGAAGCTTGACCAATCGCGTGGATCGCATCGGTATAGTCTTGATAATAACGTTCTGCATCAGGTTCAGTTAATGCTGCTTCACCTAACATGTCATATGAATAGCGGAAGCCTTTGTCTTCTAAAACTTCTGCATGTTTAAGCGCTTCATTGATGGTTTCACCTGTAACAAACTGTTCACCCATCATACGCATAGCCACGTCTACAGCTTTACGGATAATGCCACGACCACTGCGTGCTAAAATACCCGTCAATAGACTAGAAAGACTTTTTTGTTGAGGGGTTTCCATTAATTTACCCGTCAGCATTAAGCCCCAAGCAGCAGCATTTACGAACATGAGGCTACTTTGGCCAACATGATCTTTCCAGTTACCTTGGTTGATTTTATCTTTGATTAGTAAATCACGTGTTGCTTTGTCTGGAATACGGAGTAGCGCTTCAGCTAAACACATGAGCGCGATGCCTTCCTGTGAAGACAATGAAAACTCTTGTAGCAAGCCTTGTACAATGCCTGCTTTACCTGTACCGCTTTTACGTTCACGTAATGAATGGGCTAAGTCAAAAGCCAATTGTTGAATTTGATCGCTGATCGGGGAAGGGATTTCACTGTGTGCTAATAAGTTTTCAATGCACTCAGTTTCAGCACGACGCCATGCTGTATTAATCGATTGTTCAAAGCTATTCTTGTCTTTAAATTCAGTGATGTAGTCATCGCTTCCCGTGACTTCAAATACTTTTCCATTCATGTTTCAATTTTCCGTGTCAAAGTTCTATGACGAGCAAATAAATCTTGAGCTTGATCCTTTATTTAATTTATCATCACAGAATATTTAGCGAATAACTCACTATAGTTTTAATAATATTTAGAGAAAAATTCAGATGACTAGCCCATATTTGAGCTTAGACCGTATAGATATTCAAATTTTAGAGCTGCTGCAAGACGACGGAAAATTGTCCAATATTAAGCTTGCAGAAATGGTAAATTTATCACCCACTGCGGCGTTGGCACGTGTGCAAAAATTATCGAAAGAAGGCTTTATTTTAGGCTATGAAGCACGTTTAAATCCGGTCTTACTCAACAATGGATTTGTGGTTTTTGTAGAGATTTTACTAGATAAAACCACGCCCAATGTATTGGAAGATTTTTCGGATGCAGTGCGTCAAATTCCAGAAATCGTAGAATGTCATATGATCAGCGGTGGTTTTGATTTTGTAGTGAAAATACGCTGTGCAAATATGGAAGAATTTAGAAAAATTTCAGGGCAGGTGCTTTGGCAGCTACCTGGTATCAAGGAAACGCGTAGTTATCCTGTGATGGAAGTGATCAAAGAAAGTATGCAAATTAAGCTGAAACCTGCGGCTCGGTCGAAGTAGCTAATCATCAATAATCGAGTATAAAAAAGGGGCATTTAGCCCACTGCTGTCCCATAGTTTGCTTTAAATAAAAAAACCTGAGTCCTAACAGTTAAAATATGAGTGCAAACAAACACTTTAACGACCAGGATTCAGGTTTTGTCACATCAGAATACCGTATTTCATGAG
>NZ_VOYW01000105.1:0-1009 GCF_013420085.1 Acinetobacter sp. YH12027 | reverse complement strand
TGAACCGTACCGGGTTTGTCGGAGACATTTTTATTTAAGTTAGGCCACGTGACCTAACGGGTTAATCTTATCATAGTACATTGCTTCAAACTCAAAAGGCGATACATAACCCAATGCGCTGTGTACACGCTTTTTGTTGAACCAATCTACCCAATTTAATGTCGCAAGTTGTACATCCGCTAAACCTTGCCAGTCTGCTTTTAAATATTCAATCACCTCTGTTTTGTATAACCCATTCACTGTTTCAGCCAAAGCGTTATCGTATGAATCACCGGTCGTACCGACTGATGCTCGTAAATTTGCTGCTTCTAAACGATTGGTATAGCGAATTGAAAGATATTGAACACCTCTATCTGAATGATGAATCACATTCTTAGGCATACCTCGGTCATGCAATGCTTGCTCTAGTGCATCGAGCACCATGTCTGTATTCATACGTGTTGATACTTTCCATCCAACAATCGCTCGTGAGAACACATCAATAATAAAGGCGGTATAGACCCAGCCTGAATGAGTTTGAATATACGTGAAGTCACCGACCTGAGAAGCATCGCTTCGCAAGGGTTTGGATAATCAGCAGTAAAATTACGTTTCACTAAATCATCCGCTCTTTTTTGATCATCTCGGCTACGGGTGGTGTATTTATTCTTCCCACGCCAAACACCCTGTATACCTAGCTTCTTCATCAAGCGAACCACTGTACAGCGTGCAATAACATAACCTTCACGTTTCAGTTGTTGCCAAACTTTACGTACACCATATCGACCTGAACTTTCTTTCCAAATTCGTTTAATTTGTTCAGCATGATGCAAATCATGTAGATCTCGCTTTGCTCGATGTTCTGGGTTTTCAGCAATATCTAGTGTTCGATAATAGGTAGAAGCTGAGATCGGTAAAATCCTACAAATCGCCTCAACACCATATAACGCCTTATTGTTATGGATGAAATCCACCATTATTTGTGTGGGCGGTCGAGCTCCGCCTGGGCGAAAAAAGCGGCTGCTTTACG
>NZ_VOYW01000104.1:0-1039 GCF_013420085.1 Acinetobacter sp. YH12027 | reverse complement strand
GGCTTTGTTGCACAAACCTAGCATCAAAAGCTTATTCAGCAATATAATTTCAAAATGAATAAGCCTGCCTCTAAAATCTACCGTACAACCAATTGGTCATCCTATAACCGAGCCTTAATTAACCGAGGTAATATTTCCATTTGGTTTGATCCAAAGACTCAGTGGTATGCACAATCACAAGGCAAGCAAGGTCGAAATCAAACCTACTCCGATACAGCGATTCAATGCTGCTTAATGATCAAATTACTATTCCGACTCTCTTTACGTATGGTCACAGGTTTTGTTCAAAGTCTGATTAAACTCTCTGGATTAGATTGGACAGCTCCGGATTATTCCACCCTTTGTCGTAGACAAAAGCATATTGATATTGCGATTAGCTATCAAAAAAGTAGTGATGGACTGCATCTACTCATAGACTCTACTGGTTTGAAGTTTCTTGGTGAAGGTGAATGGAAACGCAAGAAACATGGGGCTGAATATCGTCGCCAATGGCGTAAGCTTCACATTGCTATAGATGCTAAAACCCTGCAAATACGTGCAGTACAACTCACCACAAATAATGTCAGTGATTCTCAAGTACTCGAAGATTTACTTGCTCAAATTCCCTTGGATGAACCAATTGATTCTGTTTATACAGATGGTGCTTATGACACAAAGCACTGCCGACAAGTCATTTTAGATCGAGATGCACATGCGATCATTCCACCTAGAAAGAATGCAAAGCCTTGGAAGGATCAGCAAGCGAGGTCTATAGAGCGGAACGAATTATTAAAGACAGTCAAACGGCTAGGCAGATCGCTTTGGAAAAAGTGGTCTGGTTATCACCGTCGAAGTTTGGTTGAAACCAAGATGCATTGCATCAAATTATTAGGCGATAAATTAACAGCGCGGAGTTTTCCAAGTCAGGTGAATGAGATCCATGCACGCATGGCAGTCTTGAATAAATTCACAGAATTAGGTCGCCCTCATACCCAAGTTGTCTCTTAAGTTTGAGTAGCTTAAGGGAACTCAGCCTTTCAAACCTTTATGCAACAAAGCC